>NZ_JBFRCS010000010.1:0-163882 GCF_052113185.1 Leifsonia sp. YAF41 | reverse complement strand
GCCGGGGATGATGCAGCCGCCGTCCCGGGCGATGATCGCCTTGCGTTGCCCGTAGGAGAAGAAGCGTTGCTTGAGGTCGAAGGCGACGATTTCACCGGCGTCGTCGGCGAAGACGATCTTCTGCATCCCGCCGGCACAGACCAGGCGTTGCACGGTGCTGATCGACAGGGGCGCCTCGACCCCGTCCGCCCAGCCGACCCCGGTGCCGTCCAGCAGATCTTTCGCGTTCACGTGCACCATCACCAGTGGTGCCGCCCCGCCGAGTTTGGGTGTGCCGGCGTCCCGCGCGGCGGCGTCGAACACCCCGCGGAGGATGTCGGCACGTTTCTCGCCGCCCGTGCGGGTGTCGAGCGCCTCGAGCTGGTCGGCGCCGGGGATGACCTCGCCGGCGCCGGGGATGACCTCGCCGGCGTCGATCCGGGCCTGCTCCTCAGCCTCGTGCGTGGCCTGTTCCTCGGCGGTCGGGAACCGGCCGGGCTCCGCCGGAACCGGCTGCGAATGAGCCGAGGTTGAGTGAGCGCTCAAGTACGTGTCGAAGATCCCGTTCATCACCCCGCGGAGCTCCGGAGTGACCCCGCCGCGCAAGGGATACAGCCCGTCGCGGAATGGGCCGAAGCCGAAACTGCTGCGCACCTCCATCACCGTCCCCTCGGCCGGGGCGGAGCCGTCGGGGTCGAGGAGCGCCTTCCACTGCAGCACCTGCCCGCGGATCAGGTCGGCCGGGAACGCGAACCCGGCATTCGGCAAGCCCTCGTTCTCGGCCGTGACCGTGCCGGTCGCCGAGGCGACCAAACCGCGCTCGGCCGCATCGACGGCGTCCGGGGCGAGAAAGCTGGGCAAGTCGGTCAGCCCGGTGACGATCTGTTCGGCCGCATCGACCCCGATCGTCCCGGCGGTCAAAGCGTCGGCGACGACCGGGTACCGGGGTGGCAGGGTCGCGCCGACCACCTGGGTGATCCGGGTCTTCGCGCCGAGCCTGACCCGGCGTTTCGCCTCCCGGGCGGACACCCGGGTGACCATCGTGATCAGGTCGGTGCCGGTGGCGCAGCCGCGCGTGCGCGCCAGAGACTCGTTCTGGGTTCGGGTGTCCGAGCGCACGTCAATGTCGGCGGCGAGGGCGACCCGGCCGGCATCCGTCAACCGGCCGACCGCCTCCATCGACCCGAGCAGGGTCAACACGTCGTCGTCGGAACGCAGATGCGAGTCGAACCCGGCCATCACGCCCGCCATCAGCGTCGAAGTCAGGTCGAGCGTGTCAACGGTCGAGAACCCGGCCGCCATCATCGCGGAAAGCTCAAGGGTTTCAGTGGTCGAGAACCCAGATGTCAGAGCGGAAACCTGCGCCATGACCGCGGCCACCGGAGTGTCGGTGGTCGGGGTGATGATGAGGGAAACAGGCTCTGATTCCATGCTTCAATTCTCTCAAAACGGGAACAGGAATACGAGCATTTCTCAGGATCGGTGGATAACTTTTCTAACGTGTGTTCTGTGGAGGAGCGCAACGCGAACCTAAGGAGTAAGCCTCAGGACGGGTGAGTTCAGAGGTCGGCTCGCGGGATCTCGACAGGCTCGATCACCGGGGCCGCGTTCAGAGGTCGGCTCGCGGGATCTCGACAGGCTCGATCACCGAGGGGGCAAGTTCAGAGGCCGGCTCGCGGGATCTCGAGACGCGGCCTCCTGCGTCGGCTGCTCCTCGATCAACGAGGAGCAGACCAAAACACTAGGCAGTCGGTTCCCGCCCGTCGATCACACCAGCCACTTCGCCCGCACCGTGACCGCGGCATCCTCATACCCGAGTCGATCGTAGAAGCCGATGACCGCCTCATTTCCGGTGCGCACCATCAGTTGAATCTTGACCGCACCCTGGTCACGCAACCAGTCCTCTGCTGCCGCCATCAGTTGCACACCGATGCCCTGGCCACGTCGGTTCTCCTCGACGGCGAGATAGTAGACCCAGCCCCGGTGCCCGTCGTGGCCGACCATGACCGTGCCGATCAGGCATCCGTCGTCAAAGCCACCCAAAACCGTCGACGTCTCACCGTCGAGAGCTCGCCGAAAGTCGCCTTCCGGTGAATTCCACGGTCGGGTCAGGCCCGCGCTGTGCCAGAGGGCGGCCGCGTCGTCGGAGTCGGCAAGAGTGAGGCCGGTGATCTGCATCCCTCTATCCTGACCGACATCGCTCCGTGCGCGTGTCGTTCAGTCCGTCCGCAGGGAATCGCACCGCAGTGAACATGGGTCTGTTCCAGCGAACGAGGCGGCTAGCCTGGGAGAACGACAGCCCGTCCAGAGGCACGTTCGATGGCTGGGGCGCACACCGATGGAGTTTGAAATGGTCTCACCCCTGATGATGCGACAAGATGCCGCGCTCTGGACGCCCCTCGAATCTGAACGCCTGACCGTTCGTCGGCCGGTGGCCGGCGATAGGGCGAGCGCCATCGAGATCCACGTCGACCCCGCGACGAACGCTCATCATCCGGCGCCTGAATCGGTGACCGAGGAGAGTTCGGCAGCGCGGTTCGACGCAATGCTTCAGCATTGGAATCGTTACGGCTTCGGCGTGTGGGCCGTTGCTGAGCGTTCCCGGCCAACAGAGGTCATCGGCTTCACCGGGGTGACACATCGAGTGGTGCACGGGCGTGATGCGCTCAATCTGTACTACCGGTATCGCCCGAGCGCCTGGGGAAAGGGGTTCGCGCTTGAGGGGGCGAAGCTCGCTGTGGCGCAGTCAGTCGAACTGCTGCCCGGACTTCCGGTGACCGCGTACACCACGCCCGACAACGGTGGTTCGTTGAAGACTGCGCAGAAGGCCGGACTTGTGCGCGCACCGCAACTCGACGAAGTGCACGAGGGATACACCGACGTGTACCTGACGCTCGGCTGGTAGCCAGAGCAGGGGGCACAGAGCCCCCGTTCCGCTCGGCTACGGTTGAAAGGTGAATGAGACGCTTCCCCTGTGCCCCGAATGCTCCAGCGAACACGCCTACGAGATGGGTGCGCTTCTGGTCTGCCCGATGTGCGGCCACGAATGGGCGGCAACTTCGGCGGATGCCGACTCCGACGCCGATGAGGCAGCCGGAGAACGCGTCATCCGCGATGCCGTCGGCAATATTCTCGCCGACGGAGACACCGTCTCGGTGCTCAAAGACTTGAAAATCAAGGGCAGCTCCAACGTGATCAAGGTCGGCACGCGCGTGCGCGGCATCCGCTTGACCGATGGCGTTGGCGACCACGACATCGATTGCCGCATCGAAGGCGTGCAGATGCAGCTGAAGTCCAGCGTGGTGAAAAAGGTCTAACTGCTCAGCCGGAGCTGCGCGCGAGTGACGCCGCCAACACCGTCGCTCCGATCAAGGCTGATGCTCCGCGCAGCAGATTTGAGCGGCTCCAGCGCCGGTCAAAGCGGCGCCAAGCCCCGGCGACGTCCCGATCCCCAGCGTTCAGCCGGCCAAGCGAATTGTTCAGCGGCACATTGCTCACGACCGTGATTCCAAATGCCGCGATGGCCAGACCGGCGCCGATGATTCGCCCCAACCCGGCGTCGGCAGAGCCGTCACCCATGAGGTCAGCGACGAGCACCGCTGCCGCCGTTGCTGCGCTCCCGAAGAACACGACCATAAATGGCAATCGCACGGCTGCGACGTTGATCCGCTGCATCGCGACGACCGATTCGGCGGCAGGAAGCGTACGGAGCACGGGCATAACCATGGCGGAGAATGCCAGGTAGACGCCTCCGGCTGCTCCGGCCGTCACTGCCGCAATGGTCGTTGTTGTGTCAAGGATGCTGTTCATGGCCCCAGTAAAGTCGCCCCCACGAGTAGTTTCCATGGTTGAAGCGCGACATTTGATACGCGTTCGTCTAGTCTCTGGGGCATGGACCCGCTTTCTCATCTGCTCGACGGGCCGCGCGCCAGCCGTGCTTTCGCTCTGCGCGTGACAATGGATGCGCCGTGGTCGATCCACGTGCGCGACCGGGCGCCGCTCACACTCATGGCGGTACTGGCGGGGCACGCGTGGCTTGTCGCCGACGGCGAAAGTCTCGAGCTCGTGCCCGGCGACGTCGCCATTGTGCGCGGACCCGAACCGTATCTCGTCGCCGACGATCCGTTGCGCGCCCCGATGGTGATTGTGCATCCCGGCCAGCGCTGCACCACACCAGTTGGCGACGAGGTCACCCTCAGCATGACGCAGGGGGTGCGCACCTGGGGAAACGTCGCGGCCGGCGAAACGACCTTGCTCATCGGCACCTATGAGACGGATGCCGAGGTCAGCTCCCTGGTCACCGCGGCACTCCCACGCGTCGCCACGGTACCGGCCGGACAGATTGAGCCGGCACTCCTTCAGATCCTGAACACCGAGATCACGACCGCGGCTCCGGCGCAGAGTGCCGCCATCGACCGGCTCCTCGACGTGCTCCTGGTTCACGCTGTGCGGGCGTGGACGCAGTTGCACCCGGAGCAAGCCTCAGGCTGGTTGGCCGGCAGCACTGACCCGCTCGTGGCCAGCGCACTTGATCTGTTGCATGAGGCTCCGGCCGCGACCTGGACGGTCGAGACTCTGGCCCGCGACCTCAACGTCTCGCGGGCTACCCTGGCCGGGCGATTTCGCCGCGTCATCGGTGAGCCGCCGATGGCCTACCTGACCAAGTGGCGGATGATGCTTGCGAGTGAATCTCTGGCAGATCCGCGGGTGACGACCGCTCAGATCGCCACCGACGTCGGCTACGGCAGCCCGTTCGCCCTGAGCACTGCATTCAAACGACAGTTTGGCGTCAGCCCGACCGAGTACCGCCGCCGCCGCTTTCAGGCCTAGATGTACTGACCGGACAAGTTGATCAATCATCGGCCAACCGTCATCGACAACGAGGCGGGGCGACCTTCAGCCGGTGGCGCGGTGTGAGAGCAGCGTTTGGGTGGGTCATGAATTCCCTCGGAGGCGGAATAGGGCCAGCCGGATTCGGCTGGCCCCTTCAGGTTGTGCGTGCACTTCAGTTCGTTCGAGAAGCCTCTGACTGAATGGCCTTGGCGAGGTCGCGGGGGCTGCTCCACATAGGCCAATGGCCCGTCGGGAGGTCAATGACGTCGAGGTGTTCAAGGTTCGCGACTTCAGTGAACATGGGATGACCGGTTTGGGCCAGCTCTAACACCTGCGCACTAGGGATTGAGCAACAGATCAGGGTCGTCCGGACCTTGCGGCGGGCGTCGTTGGTGAGCTCGATGGGCTGACGAAGCACGGGACCGGGCTCAGGGACGGCTCGGGCCCGAAACTGCTCGAGGACCTCTTTGGTCAGGCCTTCGAGGCTCGCCTGCTGTGCGAGGACGTCGAAGGGCGGCAGCGGAAGCTCCTCCAACTCCTCCGGGAGGTCTGGGGCGAAGACACTTCCCGTCGCCACAGGGCCGGAGTCGACCCACACTACCCGGTGGACAAGCTCAGGGTATCGGTCCATGACGAGGCTGACGGGAGCGTTAGCCCCACTGTGAGCGACGAGAATTGCAGGCTGATTACCGTGTTGAGTAATGACGCCCAGGATTGCTTCAGCCTGGGCGTCGAGGGTTTTAGTCGCACGCTCAGGGTCGTGCGCGTCGAGACCGGGCAGGGTCATCGCGATGGCACGAGGATGGTCGGTTTTCAGGTGTTCAAGAACTTCATCCCACGCCCAAGCGCCCAGCCAGTGGCCGGCGATGAGAATGATGGTCGGACTGCTCATAGCGGTTGTCATGTCACAACCCTCGCAGGCCCTATGGACAATGGTATGTCACTATTTATGTCATGATTTATGTCATGAATTTGCCTGGGTCTGAGCAGTGAAGCGAGCAGAACGGCTCCATGCTCTTTCAGAGATGTTGCGCCGCAGCGGCGCGCGGGGGGTCTCCGCCGAACGGTTGGCGAGAGAGTTCGAGGTGTCCGTGCGCACAATCAAGAGAGACCTCGATGCGCTGGAGAACAGCGGTGCGCCACTATGGTCGCGCCCAGGTCCGGGCGGTGGCTACGGATTGGCTATCGGCGCGTCCCTGCCACCCGTCAGCCTGTCCCCAGCGCAGGCCGTGGCGCTCATGGCAGCCGTGTCCGCTGCACCCGATGCCCCCTACGCCGATCTGGCAGCAGCCGGTATCCAGAAGATCCTGGACGTCCTCGATCCCAGAACCCGAGCAAGAGCTGACGAGCTGGCCCGCCGTGTGTGGGTCAACGCGCTTCCCTCGTCCTCGCGCGCGATTAAGTCGGCACTGGAGGAGGGGATGGCCGAGCAGCGGGTAATCCGTATTCGCTACACATCGAGAGACGGGACCACGACCACCCGTGACATCGAGCCCGTGCTGTTCGCCTCCACGAACGGCCAGTGGTACTTGATTGGATGGTGCCGAATGCGCGACGCAATGCGATGGTTTACCGTGTCGCGCATCGAGCAGGCCACCGTAACTAAGGCGGCCTGCAGCGGCCACACCATCCGCGAGGTCGGAGAACCCCCAGCGAACGCCAGACCGGTACACGGTCGTGGCGAGTGAGCCACTCAATCAACGTCTCGGTCAGTACACCTAGACGACGGCGAATCGCTCGGACGAGCGAGCCTTCGCCTTGGCTGCCTCGACCTCACGATTCTTCGGTGGGGCTGTCGTCACGAGATCCTCAAGCAGATGCCGGGTGATGTGGGCGATCTCGGCGACTGCACTCTCAAACGCCGCCTCATTGGCCTTCGACGGCTTGCTTGAGCCGCTGATCTTCCGCACAAACTGCAGTGCTGCCGCATGCACCTCGTCATCCGTGGCGGCCGGCTCGAAGTTGTGCAGGGTATGGATGTTTCGGCACATGCATTAAGGCTAGCTAGCCGAGCGGACTTCGGGAAGGCTTCGGTGCGTCTCCACCGCTTCCTGCAGTTCCTCGGCGATCAGGTCGGCATTGATCGCAGCGCCGGCCACTAAACCGCCCGACGCCGCGGTGACAACCTGGGCGGTGAGATCCGTCAGATTTCCGGCCACCCACACCCCGGGCATCTGGGTCAAGCCCCTCGCATCCGACTCGACGAAGGTTCCGATCCCACGTGGGTCAGCGCTGACGGCCAGGCCGAGGCTCTTGACCACGGTCGTGCGGGCCGTGAAGTTTGGCGCCACGACCAGTGCCTGAAGCGGATGCACCGAGCCGTCGCTCAGAACTGCGGCACTGAGCGTTCCATCGGTCGTTCTGACCGACTCGACAATTCCGCCGACCACCTTGATTCCCCGGGCGGCGAGCTGCTCAATCTGCTCGGCGGTCAGAGCCGGCGCGGTGTGAGAAAAGAACGTGATCTGCGCGCTCAGCTGTCGAAACATCATCGCCTGGTGCATAGCCGTCGGGCCCGTCGCGAGGATTCCGATCGACTGGTCCCGCACCTCCCAGCCGTGGCAGTACGGGCAGTGCAACACGTCGATGCCCCAGCGTTCCCGCAGGCCGGCGACATCCGGAAGCTCGTCGACGAGCCCCGACGCAAGCAGCAGGCGGCGCGCACGGATGCGGGTGCCATCGTCAAGAAAAACGGTGAAGCCATTTTCGTCACGGCTCGCACGCGAGGCGGTTCCCGAGACGATGTCAGCGCCGAAGGTCAGGGCTTCTTCCCGCCCAATCCGCACCAACTCCGCCGGAGCAATGCCGTCGCGAGTGAGAAGGTTGTGCACCCCGGCGGCCGGGGCGTTGCGCGGTTCGCCCGCGTCGATGACCATGACCCGGCGACGGGCGCGCCCCAGCGCCACCGCCGCGCTCAACCCGGCGGCCCCTCCGCCGATGATGACCGCGTCGTATTGGCCCATTGCCTCGCCAGTCTTCTGCTCCTGCGTGCCCGGTTCTTGTGTGCTGTTCGTCATTGTGACCTCCTCATTCATCGTCGGCCGGTTCGGCCTGGGTGGCAAGTTTCGTTGCCGATCTGGCAAAGTGGCTGCATGGATGATTCGACCGAAGAAGTGCTCACCGCTGTCGGGCCTCGGCTGAAGGCGCTGCGCATCGCCCGCCATGAGACGCTGGCCGATCTCTCCACCGCCACCGGAATCTCCGTCAGCACACTCTCGCGACTCGAATCCGGGCAGCGGCGCCCGAATCTCGAACTGCTCCTGCCGCTCGCCCGGGCACACGGTGTTCCGCTCGATGAACTGGTCGGCGCGCCGGCAACCGGCGATCCCCGCATCCACATCCGTCCGATCTCACGCAAAGGCCGCACAATTCTGCCGCTCAGCCGTGGAGCAGGTGGGCTCCAGGCGTTCAAGACCGTGATTCCCGCTGGAGCACCGGAGACCAACGTCGTCACGCAGGTGCACGAAGGCTACGAGTGGATGTACGTGTTGCGGGGCCGACTTCGGCTCGTCCTCGGCGAGCTCGACTTCGTTCTCCCTGCCGGGGAGGCGGCCGAGTTCGACACCCGCACCCCGCACTGGTTCGGGCGCGCCGACGCCGAGGGCGTCGAGTTTCTGAGCCTGTTCGGTCGCCAGGGCGAACGGATGCACGTACGCGCCCGGCCGGGTAAGGACTGATCGGGCCAGCTGGTGCGCGGGCCGACCGTGCCCGCYGCCACTCGAGCCCGCTCCACGCCATCCCGAATCAAACCGGTCGTCACCAATGACAAGATTGAATAATGACCGCAACACTCGTGGCCCAAGGCCTGGCCGGCGGGTACGGCCACCGTACCCTCTTCGATTCGCTTGATCTCACCGTCGCCCCGGGCGACGTCGTCGGAGTCGTCGGCGCGAACGGCGCCGGAAAATCAACGCTGCTCCGACTGCTCGCCGGCATCGACGAGCCGCAGGCCGGCACAATCACGCTGTCTCCCGCCGATGCTTTCGTCGGCTGGTTGCCTCAGGAGCACGAACGCGTCGCCGGCGAGACGATCGCCGACTATGTCGCGCGTCGCACCGGTTGCGCCGAAGCGACCCGTGACATGGATGCCGCGGCGGCAGCCCTCGGCGATCCCTCGCTGGCGGCAGAGGGCGCCGACCCGGCGGATGTCTACTCGTCCGCTCTTGACCGCTGGCTCGCGAGCGGCGCCGCCGACCTCGACGAACGCCTCCCGGTCGTACTGGCCGACCTCGGACTCGAGCTCGGCACCGACATCGCCGAGAACGCCCTGATGACCTCCCTCTCCGGCGGCCAGGCGGCGCGCGTCGGGCTGGCCGCCCTCCTGCTGTCCCGTTTCGACATCGTGCTGCTCGACGAGCCCACCAACGACCTCGACCTCGACGGCCTCGAACGACTCGAGACCTTCGTGCGGGGTCTCCGCGGAGGCGTCGTGCTCGTCAGCCACGACCGTGAGTTTCTGGCGCGCTGCGTGACCCGAGTGCTGGAACTCGATATCGCGCAGGGCGCCAATCGTGTGTTCGGCGGCGGCTACGACTCCTACCTCGAGGAGCGCGCCACGAACCGTCGGCACCAGCGCGAGAAGTATGACGAGTTCGCCGACAAAAAGGCCGACCTCGTTTCGCGGGCGCGAACCCAGCGCGAATGGTCGAGCCAGGGCGTGCGCAACGCCATGAAGAAAGCGCCGGACAACGACAAAATCAGGCGCAAGGCATCCGTCGAGTCGAGCGAGAAGCAGGCCCAGAAGGTGCGCCAGATGGAGAGCCGGATCGCCCGTCTCGATGAGGTCGAGGAACCTCGCAAAGAGTGGCAGCTCGAGTTCACCATCGGTTCAGCGCCCCGCTCGAGCTCGGTCGTGTCGACGCTCAGCAATGCCGTCTTCCGGCAGGGCTCCTTCACGCTCGGCCCGGTCTCCCTGCAGGTGAACGCGGGGGAGCGGATCGGAATCACCGGCCCGAACGGTGCGGGAAAGTCGACCCTGCTGCGGGCACTGCTCGGCCAGCAGCAGCCGGACGAGGGCATCGCAAGCCTCGGTGCCAGCGTGAAGATCGGCGAAATCGACCAGGCCCGCTCGCTGCTCGCCGGCTCCCAGCCGCTCGCGGTGAGCTTCGAAGAACTTGTTCCCGACTTGGCGTCGGGCGAAGTGCGCACGTTGCTGGCGAAGTTCGGCCTGAAGGCCGATCACGTGAACCGCCCGGTCGACGAGCTGTCGCCGGGGGAGCGCACCCGCGCCGGACTGGCCCTGCTCCAGGCGCGCGGCATCAACCTGCTCGTGCTCGACGAGCCGACGAACCACCTCGACCTGGCGGCGATCGAACAGCTCGAGCAGGCGCTGGAGTCCTACGACGGCACGCTGCTGCTGGTCACTCACGACCGACGGATGCTTGCCACGGTTCAGACCGACCGGCACTGGCGAGTCGAGGCCGGCCAGGTCAGCGAGCTGTAGCCCGGAGGCTGACGGAGCCTAGCGCCCCTGGCGCTTCTTGAACGGCTTTGGCTGGCCCTTCACGGCGGGAGTGCGACCCTTGCCCTTCGAGGCCTTGGCCTTGCCTCCGGCCGGAACGACCTGCTTCTTCGCCGGGGCGGGAGCAGCGGCGAGCTCCTCCTTCGCTTCGGCGAGAAAGAGGTTGCCGATCTTGGTCAATCGGGTTCCGTTGTCGTCGCGGGTGAAGAGCGGATGCCCGACCTCGGTTTCGAGTTTCTCGATCGACGAGTAGAGCGAGGCGAGGGGAATGTTGAGCTTGTCGGCCGCGCGCGGAAAGTGCAACTCCTCGGCGACTGCGACGAAGTTCCGAAGCAGGGTGATGTTCACGGAGTGCCTTTCTGTAGTCCGCGCGAATCGCGGCCCCCTCTAGGCTACGCGTCTCAGGCCGAGTGTTCGTCCGGTTGAGGAGGCCGTCGCGGCCGCTCGCTCCTCGACCACCGAAGTGGCAGGATGTGCGCATGATCGAAATCTCGGACGAAGAGTTCGAAAAAATGGTCGTCGAAGAATACGACGCCATCCCCGACGACATGGTCGGCGAGCTCGAGAACGTGGCAATCCTGGTGGAAAACCAGCCGATCGGCGAACGGCCACGACTCTTCGGGCTGTACACCGGGCATCCGCTCACGAACCGGGGAATGTACGGCTACGGTGAGTTGCCCGACCGCATCACGCTCTACAAGAACAACATCCAGGAGCACAGCGACACCCTCGAGCAGCTGCGTCAACGCGTGCGCATCACCCTCGTGCACGAGATCGGCCACTACTACGGGCTGAACGACGCGAAACTCCGAGAGCTCGGCTGGGCCTAGTCTCGTCGTCGGCCAGAGCGCCTCGCCGTCAGGCGCGCGAGTTGTAGAGCTCCCGCGCTCGTGCGACGTCGACGGCGGCCCCGTCATCGATCAGCAGAAACGACTCGGTTTGCCACTTTTGGGTGGCAGCGGCCTGACGGCTCGTCGTGGCGACCCAGCTCGGGTACACCCGAAAGCCGCGCTTGCCCCCGATCCCGCCGACCGACATGACCCCGCGCTCGCGCAGCGTCTCGCGTGAAAACACGAACTGCCCGAATCGATCGCCCTCGCGCACCGAGATGGCGAGCACATCACAGTGGTCTGCGCTGTCGAACGGATGCGTGGCGCCATCGGCCCCGCGCTTCCAGACCGCGACGAACAGACCATTCTTGGTCGGGGTGAGCTTCGCGACTCGCGACATGACGTCGAGGCCGTCGAGCTGAAAACTGACCGAGCCATACTGCGCGTTCTCATCCTCGACGTTCGGATCACCGCAGACGAATCCGCACGGGTCGTAGACCAGCGTTTTCACCGCGACGAGATCAGCGGGAACTCCCGCACCGGTCGCCCAGAAATCGCCGCTGACATTCATCGAATTCGCATTACTCACACGATCAATCCTCGCCGACCCTGTTCGCCGACCTTGACACGTGCGGTCGAGTTTGCCTGGCAGACCGGGGAAACTCGACCGCAGTGCTCAAACTCGGCGGGGTGAATGGGGCGAAGAAGCAAATGCCGTCGTCCGCGTCGCTGCACGGTACCGATCCCACGACGCCTTGCATGCCTGCGCGATCCGGTCCACGCGCTGTGGATCAGGATCTACCCATCCGGTTCCCGGCTGCATGATCGCCCGGGTGTTGGCGCGGCCGAGCAGGTACTCCCGCCGAAACTCGGCCTGCACGGCGCTGAGCACGAGGCCGGCGGCATCCGCCACCGGGGCGAGTTCGCGAAAGCGAGCGCCGGCCCGGATGATCTCGAATCCACCGAGGTACGGCTTGTTGAGCGCCACTGCCTCGGGGGAGTCGACGGCGAAACCGATTCGGTGCGCAGCGGCGAGGCTGCGCATCAGATCGGGACGCATGGTCAGCGGGTCGTCGCCGCGCGACTCACCACGCGGCTCACCGTCGGCGTCACCCCGATTCGACAACGCGACGACGGACGGCAACCGGTCGGCTTCGTCGCGCGGAACGTCCACCGCGCCATCCGGTGTCGTCGTGTGGTTCATGGTGTCGTGGAACGACAGCGTACTGAAGCTGTGCGGGGTGTCACCGCCGCGGGCTCGTTCGAGTTTGATCTCAACGAAGCGTTCGATCAGGGCATCCCGGGTCGTCTCGTAGATGCCGACGCCGTGCGTGGCGACCTCGGTGAACGTGTCGGCCAGCCGGTTCAGGGCGGCCGCGTCAACCGGCGGGAGAAGCAGCGGAAAATTCGAGAAGGTGACGGGCCGCACCCCGTCGACACCGCTCAGATCGACGGGGTTGCCCGCTCCGGCCTCTGCGACCCGGGCGAAGGCCTCCCTCAACGTGGCACGCAGGTCGGCGGGCTTCTCCCGATTGGGGTCGCGGACCATCCGTGGATGCGGGTTTTCAACGTAAACGATGCGCGGATCGATCTCCGCCCAGCGCCGCACGATCGCGCTGGTCGAATGATCGGAAAAGTCGAACTGCAGCCGGCGCGTGAACGCGGGATGCAGAAACTGTGCCAATTCCTCGGGAATCGCCGCGCCCGCATGCGGGCAGCTGACCAACAAATCCGCCTCTTCGATCGCCTGCTCGAGGTCGCGGTCATCGGGGTCGGCGTAGAAGGTGATGTCGGATGCCGTGAACACGGTTCCGACCGGAATCAAGAGTGGAGCGCCTGCGTCCGTCATAGCTCTGAGACTATCCAGGCGGGCCGGCGAAGGGGAGGGGTGGCTGACGATCTTTCAGGATGCAAAGAAATACTTGCAAACAACTCTTTGCAACGCTATCTTTGCATTATGGACAAGGACACTCAGCCTGAGATACGCGCCAGTCGTCAGCTGGACATGGAGAGCCTGAAAGCACTGGCGCACCCCCTCCGGGTGAAGATTCTCGACACGTTGTCGACCTACGGTGATTTCACTGCCAGTGGCCTAGCCGAGCGACTGGGGGAGTCGAGCGGGTCGACCAGCTACCACCTGCGTCAACTCGAGCGCCACGGATTCGTGCGGGAGGTCGCGGGCAAGGGCACCGGTCGCGAGCGCTGGTGGGCTCGTGTGCCGGGGGCGATCAACCTCGACTCGAGCGAGCTATTCGACAGCCCAGCGAACCGGGCCGTCACCCAGACCGTCGTGCGCGAGTTGGAAAGAAGCCGATCTAGCCTGCTCAGCGATTTTCAGGAGCGGGGTTTGGATCTGGTCCCGCATGAGTGGTTGGCCGGCAGCGTGATCTCCACGGTGAACCTCAAGCTGACGACTGAACAACTCAAGGAAATCTCACAGCAGTGGGACCGCTTCGTCGAAGCGCACATCGATCAGTATCGCGGCCAGACCGGCCCGCACCTGCGCCCCGTGCAGATTCACTTCAACGCGTTCCCCGTTGTTGACGGGGAGGAGAGTGTGTGACCACCATGACCGCATCAGTCACTCCGACTCAGTATCGGTTCATCGACCCTCAACCTCGGTTCATTGACCGTTTCATCGTCAAGCTGAGCCTCGCGATGCTCGACTGGGCGCGCAGGCGGGCCGATCGGGCATCCATCAGTCGCGAGCAGCACGATCGACTGCTCAGGCGGGCCACTGAAATCCAGCGGCGCGAACACGATTCGGCCAAGCGAGCCGCCCGCGTCATCTAGCCTTCCTGATCAGTTGTCCGGCGGGGTTTGAGTCTCTGCCCATGCTGAGACGCGGCGTGCGCTCTCTTCCTCGGAGACGTCTTCAACCCGTGTCATGATCGACCAACGGACTCCAAAAGGATCACGGATACTCGCGAACCGGTCTCCGGACACGAATGTGCTCAGCGGCTCGCGGATGAGTGCGCCGGCGGCTTCCGCTCGTCGCACCACGGCATCTACATCCTCGCGGTACAGGCCAAGGGAGTAGCAGTCGCCATCACCGGCGGGAGCAGGCACCAAACCGTAGACGGCGTTTGGTTCGCCAAGCTGCAATCGCCCGTGACCGAAATCGAGTTCGGCGTGGACGACGACGCCGCCCATTTCAACAACGTCCACCACCCGCGCTCCGAACACGTCGCGGTAGAACTCGACCGCTTCTTTGGCCCGAGCGAGCGTCAAGAACGGTGTCAAGCTGGATGATCCATTCGGGACGCCGTGGGTGGTGTGCTTGCCGTGCGCGGCTACGGTGTGGATGGTGTGTTCAGTCATGACTTCAATCTAGAAGCCGATGAAAAGCTTCGCTTGATGATTCACGACAGTATCAGCGTGACATGTAGGGGGTCAGTGTGAAGAATGAATGGCGCGGGACTCTCTACCCGGCACGGCTGCCGACGCTGCACCGACTTCCTGCGCCCGTAGGAGTTTCGGGCTTGGTGCGTTGGTTCTGGATCCCTGAATGGGACATCGCGCCGGGTCGAGTTTCACGGCAAGAGCTTCTCCCGTTTCCAGCCTGCAACCTGGTTGTTGATCCGGAATTCGTCGGATTCTCCGGCCCTTCGACACGGCGATCGTTTCGAGACCTTGAGGGCCGAGGATGGGCAGTTGGCGCGCTACTGCGCCCCGCCGCCGTGCCCCACTTCGTTGCAAGACCGAGGGAGGTGCGTGACTCCTCTATAGAGTTCAACGCACCAGATCTGCGCGCGGCGGTCACCACAGCTATGACCRCTGACCGCGATGGTGAGTCACGTCGTGGTCCGGCCGTTTCTGCCTTCAGCGCTTGGGTCGTCGATAACATTGGCGCGCCAACACCCGAGGGCACCATGGCCAACGCCCTGGCAGACCTCATTGACAGCGATCCTTCGATCACCCGCGTCGAACACGTGGCCGAACGACTCAGCTTGTCAGTGCGAACAGTGCAACGACTGGCCGAGCGCTATTTCGGACTCCCACCCCTCACCTTGATCCGACGACGTCGACTCCAAGAGGCTGCGGAACTGCTCCGCACCGAACCCCGCATATCCGTCGCCGCCATCGCGGCGGTACTCGGATACGCTGACCACGCGCACCTCGCGAATGAATTCCGCGACACCCTCGGTCTCACGGCCAGCAGTTATCGACGAAGCAATCCTGGCACTCGATAGTCCTCGTCCTGACTGTCCGATTCAAGGCTCTCGGACCAGAGGATCGACATCGTGAGTGCGTCGACATCGTCGCCGTCAAATCATTCGCCCGTCATGCACGATCCTGGTCGCCACACTTGTCTGGCGCGGGGTGGATCCGACGCATGGCAAGGTGTAAACCGGTGGCATGGTCCGGATCACGAACACCATCGATATCGACGCGTCGACCGAGCAGGTCTATTCGGCCCTCCGAACTCTCGACGCCTACCCGACCTGGCTCAGGCACTCAACCGTGTACCACGGAACGAAGATGCCAACGCCTCAGGCGGGAGCAACACTCACCTATGAAGACTCGACCATGGTCGGTCGAATGCGCGGCGAACTCATCGAAGACGTGCCCGATCACGCGCTGCAATTTCACCAGAGCAAGCCGTCCGGCAGCCTGGATGCTCTCATCCGCTACGACCTGGACGCCGCTGAAACAGGCACACACCTCACCCGGGTCGGTGAGCTGACGACCCACGGGATGCTCCGCATGGTGCAGCCGATCCTGCTGCGAATGGCTGCCGCCGAAAGCGAGCGCACCATGAAGTCGCTGAAGACTCACTGTGAACACAGCACATGATTCACCGTCGCCGCTCGGCCGGCCTGACAACCGCCTCACCGTTTGGGTGCGAGCCCCGAATCTGCCGCTAGGCTGTGATCACAGTGTTTTTCGCACCTCCGCGACGAGCAATGCCCATAACTTAACAACTGGCCATCACGGTCGATGCGGGAGAATTCGACGTCGCAAGACGAGCGAACACCGAAGGAGCAATCCTCCCCGACAATCTCTCAGGTACGCGTACCGCATCGAACTGGCCACTCTGAAAAGTAGCTGCGACAACTGCAGCTCGCCCAAGGTGAAAGTCACCGCCCCGCACCGGGGCGCGACGAAGCTCTCAGGCCTGACGACAGAGGGGGAGTTCCCACGGGGTTCAATCGAACCCCGCGACTCTTGCCATCCTCCCGGGTGGTGACGACCGGAGAACTCATGACCTCTGCATCAGAAAACCAGCCCGAAGAACGCTTCTCCCCGCTGCACCAGGCTCACGTCGACGCCGGTGCCAGCTTCACCGACTTCGCCGGTTGGCAGATGCCGGTGCGTTACTCGAGCGATCTCGCCGAGCACCATGCCGTGCGCTCCGCAGCCGGGCTGTTCGACCTGTCGCACATGGCCGAGATCGAGGTCTCAGGGCCGGATGCCGGTGCCTACCTCGACTTCGCACTGGCCGGCAAGCTCTCGGCCATCGACCTGCTCCAGGCCAAGTACAGCCTGCTGCTGAACGAGGCCGGCGGCATCATCGACGACGTCGTCGTGTACCGCACGGGGGAGACCAGCTACCTCGTCGTCGCCAACGCCGGCAACCGATTCGCCGCCGTCGAGGCGTTCACCGCCCGCGCCGCCCGCTTTGACGTGACCGTCACCGACACGAGCGACGATGTCGCCCTGATCGCGGTGCAAGGCCCGAACGCGCTGGCCATCCTGCAGGCCACCGCCGGCTTCACCGTCGACGGAGACCTTGAGCCGCTCAAGTACTACCGGGCGATGCGCGGCGCGTTCAACGGCATTCCCATGCTCATCGCCCGCACCGGCTACACCGGCGAGGACGGCTTCGAGCTCTACATCGACGTGCCTCACGCCCTCGCGCTCTGGGAGGCGCTCGCCGCAGCCGGTGAGGCTCACGGTCTGGTTCCGGCCGGACTCGCCAGCCGCGACACGCTGCGCCTCGAAGCCGGCATGCCGCTCTACGGCCACGAACTGGGCACCAAGACGTTCCCGGCCCAGGCGGGTCTCGGCCGCGTCGTCAACCTCGCCAAAGAGACCGACTTCATCGGTCGTGCCGCGAGCGAGGAAGGCCCGAGCGCCGACGCCCGCGTGTTGGTCGGCCTCGTGGCCGAGGGCAAGCGTGCCGGCCGTGCCGACTATGCGATTTTCGCCAGCGCCGAGGCGACCGAGCCGGCCGGAGTGATCACGAGCGGCGCCCTGTCGCCGACCCTCGGACATCCGATTGCCATGGCCTACGTCGCACCGTCGCTTGCCGGCCAGGGCACCCAGGTTTACGTTGACGTGCGCGGAACCCGCATTCCCGCCACCGTCACGCAGCTCCCGTTCTACAAGCGTCAGAAGTAGCATCAGCGGCAGAAATGCCCGGCATCACAAACACTCCACCATTCACCCCTCCGAGAGGACACCCCATGGCCGACAAGACTGAACTCAAGTACACCGCAGAGCACGAATGGCTCGACATCTCCGGCGACGTCGCGACCGTTGGCATCACCGCCTACGCGGCTGAGAAGCTCGGCGACGTCGTGTTCGTCGAACTTCCTGCGGTCGGCTCCGCCGTCGCATCCGGCACCGTCGTCGGCGAGATCGAGTCGACCAAGTCGGTCGGCGAGCTCTTCGCTCCGGTCAACGGAACCGTCACCGAAATCAACGACGCCGTCGTCGACAGCCCCGAGCTGGTCAACAGCGACCCGTTCGGCGACGGCTGGTTGATCAAGGTCTCCTTCACCGAACTGCCGACCCTGCTCAGCTACGACGAGTACACCGCCCTCGTCGGCGAGTAATCTCCCTCCCACCCCGCACATAGACACCACCGGCCAACCAGAACGCGCAGGTTTTCACTCAATGTCACAGGCTCCTTCCACTCCGGAATTCTCACCCGCAGAATTCGCCGGACGGCACATCGGCACGGATGCCGCCGCCCAGTCACACATGCTTGCCACGCTCGGCTACGACTCGGTTGAGTCGCTCGTCAACGCGGCAGTGCCGGCGTCGATTCACGTCGACGCCTTCCGCACGGAGGGTGACAGCACGTTGCCTCCCGCCGCCACGGAACGGGAGGCCATCACCGAGCTCCGCGCTCTGGCCGGCCGCAACACGGTCAAGCGTTCGATGATCGGTCTCGGCTACTACGACACGATCACCCCCGCCGTGATCAAGCGCAATGTGCTCGAGAACCCGAGCTGGTACACGGCCTACACGCCGTACCAGCCCGAGATCTCGCAGGGACGCCTGGAAGCGCTCATCAACTTCCAGACGATGATCGCCGACCTGACCGGCCTGACCACGGCCAACGCGTCGATGCTCGACGAGTCGACCGCCGTCGTCGAGGGCATGTTGCTCACGCGCCGTGCCTCGAAGTCGGCGACCCACCGTTTCATCGTCGACGCCGACGCGCTGCCGCAGACCAAGGCGCTGCTGGCCAACCGGGCGGATGCCGTCGGCATCGAACTCGTCGAGGTCGCGCTCGATGAGTCGACCACTGCTGAAAGCCTCGGCGACCACTTCGGCATCTTCGTGCAGTACCCCGGCGCGTCTGGTCGCGTCTGGAACCCGGCCGACATCATCGCCGCATCGAAGGCGCAGGGCGCCCTCGCCGTCGTCGCCGCCGACCTGCTCGCCCTCACCCTCATCACCTCGCCCGGTGAACTGGGCGCGGACGTCGCCGTCGGCACCAGCCAGCGTTTCGGTGTACCGATGGGCTTCGGCGGCCCGCACGCCGGCTACATGGCCGTGCGCAAGGGCTTGGAGCGTCAGCTTCCGGGTCGTCTCGTCGGTGTGAGTGTCGACGCAGCCGGCCACCCCGCCTACCGCCTGTCGCTGCAGGTGCGCGAGCAGCACATCCGTCGTGACAAGGCCACCTCGAATATCTGCACCGCCCAGGTTCTGCTGGCCGTCATGGCCGGCATGTACGCCGTCTACCACGGCCCGTCCGGCCTCAAGGCGATCGCCGAGCGCGTGAACGAGCGAGCCGGCCAGCTGGTCGCCGCTCTCGGTGCCGCGGGTATGACCGTCGTGAACGACACCTTCTTCGACACCGTGCGCGTCACGGTCGCCGGCCGTGCCGCCGAGATCGTCGCCCGCGCGGCCGAGTCGGGGGTCAACCTGCACCAGGTCGACGCCGACACGATCAGCATTGCCGTCGACGAGACCACGACCGCAGCCGACCTGACCGCAGTTCTCGGCGCATTCGGCGCCCGGGATGCCTTCGGTCACGTCGAGCTCACCGCTGTCGTCTCTGGGCTCCCGGCCGAGCTCGCCCGCACGAGCGAGTACCTCACGCACGCGGTGTTCAACACGCACCGCTCGGAGACGAGCATGATGCGCTACCTCAAGCGCCTCGCCGACTACGACTACGCACTCGACCGCGGCATGATCCCACTGGGCTCCTGCACCATGAAGCTCAACGCGGCCACCGAGATGGAGGCCGTCACCTGGCCCGAGTTCGCCGGAGTTCACCCGTTCGCGCCGCGCGCCGACGTCGAGGGCTACCTCGAGCTGGTCAACCAGCTCGAAACGTGGCTCACCGACGTCACCGGATACCACTCGGTCTCGCTGCAGCCGAACGCCGGCAGCCAGGGCGAGCTCGCTGGCCTCCTGGCCATCCGCGGCTTCCACCTCTCGAACGGTGACACCGAGCGCACCGTCTGCCTGATTCCGTCGAGCGCACACGGCACCAACGCGGCCTCCGCCGTGCTGGCCGGCATGAAGGTCGTCGTCGTGGCCTGCGATGAGCTCGGCAACGTCGACCTCACCGACCTGCGCGCGAAAATCGCCGAGCACGCCGAGCACCTCGCCGCGCTGATGATCACCTACCCGTCGACGCACGGCGTCTACGAGCACGAGGTCACCTCGATCACCGATGCGGTTCACGCGGCCGGCGGCCAGGTCTACGTCGACGGCGCCAACCTCAACGCCCTGCTCGGCTTCGCCCGCTTCGGCGACTTCGGCGGCGACGTCTCGCACCTCAACCTGCACAAGACGTTCTGCATCCCGCACGGCGGCGGTGGACCGGGTGTAGGCCCCGTAGCAGCTAAATCGCACCTCGCCCCGTTCCTGCCCGGGCACCCGCTCGCGCAGAGCACCGACCACTACCTGGTCGCGGGATCGTCAGATGCTGTGGCGGATGCCTCTAGCACCACGATCGAGCACCGTGGCGGACCGGTTTCGGCCGCGCCCTACGGCAGCCCGAGCATCCTGCCGATCTCGTGGGCCTACGTGCGCATGATGGGTGCCGAGGGTCTCAAGCAGGCCACCGGCGCCGCGGTTCTCGCCGCCAACTACGTGGCCAAGCGCCTCGAGGGTCACTTCCCGGTGCTCTACTCCGGTGACAACGGTCTGGTCGCACACGAGTGCATTCTCGATGTGCRCCCACTGACCGAAGCCACCGGCGTGACCGTCGACGATGTGGCCAAGCGCCTCATCGACTACGGTTTCCACTCGCCGACCATGAGCTTCCCGGTCGCCGGAACCCTGATGGTCGAGCCGACCGAGAGCGAAGACCTCGGCGAGATCGACCGTTTCATCGACGCGATGATCGCGATCAAGGCCGAAGCGGATGCCGTGGCTGCCGGAGTCTGGCCAGCCGACGACAACCCGTTGCACAACGCGCCGCACACCGCGCAGTCTGTGATCGAGGGGGAGTGGGAGCACCCGTACGAGCGGGCCGTCGCCGTCTACCCGGTGCACACCCTGGTGCGTAACAAGTACTGGCCGCCGGTGCGTCGCATCGACCAGGCCTACGGTGACCGCAACCTGGTTTGCGCGTGCCCGCCGCCGGAGGCGTTCGAGTAAACCCGAGCTTCTCACTGAGCGAGCCCCCTGTGTGGGGTTCCGCGAGACCGCAGTTGTGGTCGCTTTCCGCCAGGAATAGCGACCACAACTGCGGTTTCGCGTTAAGGGGAAGCTTGGAAAGCTTGGAATCGGGGGAACTAGTTCGTTGGAGATGGCGTGGGGGATGGGGTCGGGGGCGGGGCGGGGGCCAGAAGATCCGGCCACCAGAGCAATGCCAGCGGATAGCCGACGAACGAGACGATGTCGATGATCCAGTGGGCGATCACGAGCGGCATCGTGCGTCCCCACCGGGTGTAGAACCAACCGAACACGACGCCCATCGCGACGTTGCCGAAGAACGGACCGATGCCCTGGTAGAGGTGATAGCTGCCACGCAGCGTCGCCGACGACAGGATGATCGTCCACTTCGACCAGCCCAACTCTTTCAGCCGGGTGAACAGATAGCCCACCACGATCAGCTCCTCGGTCAGTGCCGAGCGCAGGGCCGAGAAGATCAGAATCGGAATCGTCCACCAGAACGTGTCGAGCGGGGCCGGCACGACAGCGACGGTGAAGCCGAGTGCCCGGCCGGCGAGATAGAGCGCGAGACCCGGGATGCCGATCACGAGCAGCAGGCTCAGCCCGCTGAGCAGATCTTTCCCCGGCTGGGTGAAGTCGAAACCGATCCGACGGAATGCGCTCCTTCCGGGCAGCCAGAGCAAGTAGAGCACCAGCGCGACGCCGAACAGATCGAAGAAGATCGCCAGGAACTGATACGTGAAGTCGAGCCACTCGCGGGGTGACTGCGAGGCATTGAGCGTAGCCGACTGCTCCGACAACGGGATCGGGGCGGTCAGCCTCGCGATGATCGAGACGATCGAATACACCGCGGATGCCCCGAGCGACAGCCCGAGCACGATGATCACTTCGACGCGAAGCCGGGTCCTATTGAGTTCGAGCGTGTTGGTCACGAAGGTCAGTTTCGCATCTCCGACGCCCGACCCGCGATCACCTCACCGATTGAAGAAACCCGAGTACCGAATCGACCACAAGCGCCGTCACAGCGTCGACATCGAGGGGCGACGACTTCAACACGGCCAGGGAGTGATCGGCACCGGGCACGGCCACCACGCGAATGCCCGCGCGATCGGCAGTTTCAGAAGACACGACCGCCGCACTGCCGAACGTGTCCCGATCGCCTTGTACGACCAGCACCGGCATGGTCGGCAGGAGCAACTCGTGCAGCCGGGAGCTCTCAGGCTTGCCGGGCGGATGGAGCGGGAACGAGAGACAGACGATGGCGGCCGCGTTCACAGCATCCGCTGTTCGACAGGCGACGCGGGCACCGGCACTGCGTCCACCGGTGACCAGCGGGAGTCCACCGGCGAGGTCGACCACGAGCGGAGCGGTCTCGAGCCAGGCGGTATCGAGTGCGGCCGGGCGCGGTGCCACCTTCTTGCCGGCGACCCGCCACGGCTGCTCGTGTCGCACAACGGTGATGCCGTTCCGGGGGAGTTCGGCAGCGAGAGCGACGAGGTCGCGGGAGCCGATTCCGCCGCCGGCGCCATGGCCCAGCCACAGCACGGCTCGGGCATCGGATGCGACGTCGACGGTCAGGCGCCCCGGCCCGAGCGAGGTGGGTGCGGCGAGTTCCATGCTCTGAAGCTATCAACGCGCCCGCCCAGTGAGAAGCAGTGGTCATCTTTGCATCCCCGCTGACCGAACGTGCGTTCAGTGACCGGCCTCTTACTGCATTTGGTTGCGTTTCTACGCAGCGGATCGCGGAATTGGTGGATTGGCTGCACAAAAGCTGCAAAAACGCCCTCTGTCGATAACAACTTCCCTCAGAGTTTGGAAATCGGCGCGCCTCTCTTTAGGGTCATTAACCATCCCCCTTATTAGGTCGCCCTCGTTGAGGTCGCCCTCATCTGGGTCGCCCTCACTGAGGGTCTGGAACTATCAAGCGTGGAAGCGAAGCCACAAGCGACGCTCCCACGCATACTTTTGCACTGGAGGAACATTGAAAAACAGGAGACTTGGCATTGTCGCCATCGCTCTGGCCACGGCGGGAGCGCTCGCGCTCACCGGTTGCGCCAGCGGCGAGAAGAAGCCGGCATCTGCCGGCGACGCCACCGCTATCGTGACCACCAACGGTTCGGAGCCGCAGAACCCGCTGCTCCCCGCCAACACCACTGAGACGGGTGGCGGCAAGATCGTCACGTCGATCTTCGCCGGACTGGTGTCTTACAACGGCAAGGGCGAGATCGTCAACGATGTCGCAAAGTCGATCGAGTCGGATGACGCCCAGCACTGGACCGTCACGCTCAAAGAAGGCCAGACGTTCACCAACGACGAGCCCGTCGATGCGAACTCGTTCGTTGACGCGTGGAACTACGCAGCACTGGCCAGCAACGCCCAGGGCGCTTCGTACTTCTTCGACAACATCGTCGGCTACTCAGGTGAAGCTGACTCTGCACTGACCGGCCTCAAGGTTGTCGACGACACGACCTTCACGGTTGACCTCCTCGCCCCTGAAGCTGACTGGCCGCTGCGCCTCGGCTACTCGGCGTTCATGCCGATCCCGAAGGCCGGCCTCGCCGACATGAAGGCGTTCGGCGAGAACCCGATCGGTAACGGCCCGTACATGCTGGCCTCCGACAAGGCCTGGGTCCACAACGAGAAGATCGATCTCGTCACGAACCCGAAGTACGACGGTGTGCGCAAGCCCAAAAACGGTGGCCTGAGCATCATCTTCTACGGCACCCTGGACCCGGCCTACGCCGATGCACAGGGCGGGAACCTCGACGTTCTCGACGCAGTTCCTGACTCCGCGTTCGAGACCTACAAGGCAGAGTTCGGCGACCGTTCGGTCAACCAGCCGGCCGCTATCTTCCAGGCGATGAACATCCCGGGCTACCTCGAGCACTTCAGTGGTGAAGAGGGCAAGCTGCGTCGTCACGCCATCTCGATGTCGATCAACCGCGACGAGATCACGAAGGTCATCTTCCAGGGCACCCGTACCCCGGCAACCGACTTCACGTCGCCGGTTATCGCTGGCTACTCTGACAAGCTCAAGGGTTCCGAGGTTCTCGAGTACAACCCGACCGAAGCGAAGAAGCTGTGGGCCGAGGCTGACGCCATTTCTCCGTACACCGGCACCTTCGACATTGCGTACAACTCCGATGGTGGACACCAGGCCTGGGTCGACGCTGTGGCAAACAGCATCGTCAACACGCTGGGCATCCAGGCCGTCGGCAAGCCGTACCCGACGTTCGCCGCTTCGCTCGATGACCGTGAGCAGCAGAAGCTGACCGGCGCCGTGCGCTCCGGATGGCAGGGTGACTACCCGTCGCTGTTCAACTTCCTCTCCCCGCTGTACCAGACCGGTGCAGGCAGCAACTACGAGGGTTACAGCAACCCCGAGTTCGACCAGCTGCTGAAGGAAGGCGCAACCGCGCCGACCGTCGAGGACGCGACGAAGAAGTTCCAGGCTGCACAGGAAGTTATGCTGAGCGACCTGGCGACCGTTCCGCTGTGGTACTCCAACGTCGTCGGTGTCTGGTCTGACCAGGTTGACAACGTCGTGTTCGGCTGGGACTCCGTGCCGCTGTACTACGAGATCACCAAGGGCTAGTCCTTCTTACTAACCCAGATTCCGGGGTAATCCGGCTGTCCGCGCGCGTTCGCGCCTCGGACAGCCGGGTGACCTGGATCATTCAGCGATTGTGATCTCAATGCTCCTTCCTAACAACGGAGGATGCTAATGCTGTGGTACACCGGCAAACGTATTCTCCAGATGCTTCCCGTCTTCTTCGGTGCGACATTCCTGATTTATTTCATGGTGTTCTCACTGCCGGGTGACCCGATCGCCGCTCTGTACGGCGACCGTCCTCCGGCCCCTAATGTGATTGAGGCGATTCGGGCCGAGTACAACCTGGACAAGCCCTTCATCGTTCAGTACCTGATGTACATCGGCGGCCTCTTCCAGGGCGATCTCGGAACCACGTATTCCGGACGCCCCGTCGCCGACGTCATGGCCGATGCCTTCCCGATCACCCTGCGACTGGCCACCCTTGCTTTGTTCTTTGAGGCAGTGTTCGGCGTTTTGATCGGCTTGATCGCCGGTCTGCGCAAGGGCAAGTGGTTCGACGCGAGTGCTCTCGTCGTGAGCCTGCTGCTCATCTCGGTGCCGACGTTCGTCATCGGTTTCGTGCTGCAGTTCGTCTTCGGCGTTCAACTCGGCTGGGCGCGAACGACCGTGAGTGGTGATGCGCCGTACAGCGAGCTCATCCTGCCCGCTATCGTGCTCGCATCCGTGTCGTTTGCCTACATCGTGCGGCTCACGCGCGCGAGTGTGTCTGACAACCTCAACGCCGACTTCGTGCGCACCGCAACGGCCAAGGGTTTGTCCCGCCGCCGCGTCGTGACCGTGCACGTGCTGCGTAACTCGCTGGTTCCCGTCGTGACGTTCCTGGGTGTTGACCTGGGTTCGTTGATGGTCGGTGCGATCGTGACCGAGGGAATCTTCAATATCAACGGAGTGGGCGGGACCGTTTACCGAGCAGTGAAGCTCGGCGAGGGCCCGACGGTTGTGTCGTTCATCGCGGTGATGGTCATCATCTTCGTGGTGGCGAACCTGCTCGTTGACCTGCTTTACGCACTGCTTGACCCGAGGATCCGCTATGCAAAATAGAAACTACCGATCCCAGGAACACTACGTCGCGCCACTCGAAGAGACACCGATCGCCCCGATCGACCGTCTCGACGATTCCGAGAAAGCCCGCAGTACGTGGGCGGATGCTTGGGATGCGATGCGTCGACGTCCTTCCTTCTGGATCTCGTCGGCCTTGATCGTGCTGATTCTGGTCGTGGCGGCGTTCCCTGGGCTGTTCGCCCAGGTCTCGCCGAACCTGAACTGCCAGCTGGCCAACAGCAACGGTGGACCGGAAGCCGGGCATCCGCTCGGATTCACTCGCCAGGGCTGTGACGTCTACTCGCGAATCATCTTCGGGGCCCAGGCCTCGGTCATGGTCGGTGTGCTGGCGACGCTGCTCGTCACGATCAGCGGTGTGATCATCGGTGCGCTGGCCGGTTACTACGGTGGGTTCCTCGACACGTTCGTCTCGCGCGTTGGCGACATCTTCTTCGCGATCCCCACCGTGCTCGGTGCGATCGTGCTGATGTCGGTGCTGCCCGAGCGCACGCCGGTCACCGTGGCGTTGGTCTTGTCGATCTTCGCCTGGCCGCAGATCGCCCGCATCATGCGTGGTGCGGTGCTCAGTGCGCGCCAGTCCGACTATGTGATGGCCTCGACCGCTCTCGGTGTGTCGAAGTTCCGCATTCTGGTGCGGCACGTGGTTCCGAACTCGATCGCTCCGGTGATCGTGGTCGCGACGATCTCGCTGGGAACGTTCATCGTCGCCGAGGCGACCCTGTCGTTCCTGGGTATCGGGTTGCCGCCGAATGTCATGTCCTGGGGCAACGACATTGCTCAGGCGCAGACGTCGATTCGCACGAACCCGCAGATTCTGCTTTACCCGTCTGCGGCGCTGTCGATCACTGTGCTTTCATTTCTGATGTTGGGCGACGTTGTTCGCGACGCTCTTGACCCGGCGGCGAGGGCCCGACGATGACACTTCTCCTCAATGAAACCGAGGGTCAGCACGTTGACACCTCGAACTCACCGCTCCTGCAGATCCGCAACCTCGAGGTCGGATTCCGCACGCAGCGCGGGCTCGTTCCCGCGGTGCGCGGTGTCGACCTCACCCTCTACGCCGGTCAGACTTTGGCCATCGTGGGGGAGTCAGGTTCCGGCAAGACGACGACCGCACAGTCGATCATCGACTTGCTTCCCGGCACCGGTCAGGTGACAGGTGGTCAGATTCTCTTCGAAGGTCGCGACCTGACCAAGCTGTCGCCGAAGGAGATCCAGGATGTGCGTGGTCGCCTGATCGGCTACGTGCCGCAGGACCCCATGTCGAACCTCAACCCGGTGTGGAACATTGGTTTCCAGGTGGAAGAGGCGATCAGGGCCAACAATGTCGCCCAGGGCAAGGATGTGCGCCTGCGCACCATCCAGGTTCTGCAGGAGGCCGGCCTCAGCGATGCTGCCGAACGACTCAAGCAGTATCCGCACCAGTTCTCCGGTGGCATGCGCCAGCGGGTGCTGATCGGGATCGGCTTGTCGTCGCGTCCGAAGCTGCTGATTGCCGACGAGCCGACGAGCGCTCTGGACGTCACCGTTCAGCGCCAGATCCTCGACCACCTCGGCACCCTCACCCGTGACTATGGCACCTCGGTGCTGTTCATCACGCACGACCTCGGCCTCGCCGCGGAACGTGCGGAGCAGCTCGTCGTCATGTACAAGGGCAAGGTCGTCGAGTCGGGGCCGTCACAGGAGATCCTGGCCAACCCGAAGCATCCGTACACTCAGCGGTTGGTTTCTGCTGCGCCGAGCCTGGCGTCGCGTCGAATCCAGACGGCCAAGAGCGCGGGTGCCATCGACCGGGAGGTCTTCGGTGAAGGCTCACTCGATGAGACACTGATCGCTCGTGCCGCTTCGCGTGAAGAGGCAGCGCCGGCGACCGATCTGATCTCGGTGCAGTCGGTCTCCAAGACCTACCGCATTCGTCAGCAGGGCCTCAAGTACAAGGAGCTGCAGGCGGTCAACGAGGTCTCGTTCGGGATTCAGCGAGGCACCACGACGGCTCTCGTCGGCGAATCCGGGTCGGGCAAGTCCACGGTCGCGAAACTGATTCTGCAACTCGAGAGCATCACGAGCGGCCGGATCGAGTTCGACGGTCAGGATGTCGCCGGGCTGAAGGGCGCCGACCTGCTGAAGTTCCGTCGCCGTGTGCAGCCGGTCTTCCAAGACCCGTATGGCTCGCTCGACCCGCAGTACAACGTCGGTAACACGATTGCAGAACCGTTGTTGGCGCACCGCGTCGGCACGGCGAAGGAACGCCAGGCCCGGGTACTCGAGTTGCTCGACCAGGTGTCGCTGCCGGCGTCGACCCGCTACCGCTACCCGAGCGAATTGTCGGGCGGGCAGCGTCAGCGCATCGCCGTGGCACGCGCTCTGGCGTTGAAGCCGGATGTGCTCGTGCTCGACGAGGCGGTCTCGGCGCTTGACGTCTTGGTGCAGGGTCAGGTTCTGAACCTGCTCACCGAGCTGCAGAGCGAACTCGGTCTCACCTACCTCTTCATCACTCACGACCTCGCGGTCGTGCGTTTGATCGCAGACAACGTCTGCGTGATGAAGAAGGGTTCGATCATTGAGGCGGCGACGACCGATGAGGTCTTCGACAACCCGCAGCAGAGCTACACGCAGGAACTCCTGGCCGCCATTCCCGGCGGAAACTTCGAGTTCGGGCGTTAGAACGCACTCGGGGGAGCACCCTCAACCGCTGGGCGGCACCACACTGTGGTGCCGCCCAGCGGCGTTAACGCACGATGCACTGATTCGGGGCGTCAGCGCCAGAACTCCGTGAGTTGCTCGGCACAGGCTCTGCCTTGGTCGTAGCCCGCTCGAGCAGCGGGCGGACGCGTCGACAGATCCATCATGTTGCTGCCGAATGCGTCGAGTGAGGTGCTGTCCGGCACGATGATCTCGACTCGACTGCCGCCGGCGCTGAGTTCGTCGACCTGCGCTGCGAGATGCATGTCCCATTCCAGCGGTGCCCGTGATCGGCCGCCAAACGGTGACAGCACCAGCACCCGCCCGTATCCGGCTGCCAGATCGGCATTCTCGCTGGATCGCCGGTAGCCGCCGTCGATGAAACGGTTGTCCCCGATCCGGTGGGGAGTGCCACTGGCACAGCTCGCGGCGACGGCATCCACCAGGTCGACCCCGCTGTGGCGGTCGAACACGACGGGTTCCCCGGTCTGGGCGTCGACCGCCGTGAGGAGGATCGTTCGTTGCGGCCAGTGCTGGTTGGGCAGTCGGGCTGCGACGGTGGCGCGCCACTGCGTTTGCCCGGAGCCGTCCGACATCGCATCCAATTCGAGCGCTGCCGCACCCAGTTTCCGGCGCATATCGGCCGCATCTTCAGCGGCGGCGATGATGTCGCTCGTCCTCCGCATCTGGTCGGACACGGGTCGCAGGGCACCAGATCCACGGTTAGATCCGGCCGGGCGGGGCCGCTGCGGGGGTGCAGCGGACAGGATGTCGGCGAGCAGTCGGGTCGGATGTGCGCTCGTGATCTGTGCCGCGGCCGTTGCTCCGGCCGAGGTGCCGATGATCAGGTCGGCCTCAGTCACGTCCAACCCGGCATCGAAGAGACCGGCGATGACGCCGATCAGCCAGGCATTGCCTGCTGATCCACCACCGCCGAGGACCAACGCTCGCCCGCGCACCGGCCGTGCATCGTCGGCCTGCTGCCGGGCCTGGTCGGATGTCGGCCGGTCGGAGGCCGTCGACGAGCTGAAGTGCCCTGTTGAAAAAGGTGTTGTGTTCATGGGAATCGCCTTTCGCGAATTGCCTGAAGGGCGCTCCCTGTGGCGACTACGTCAGTCGCGCGATCGTGCACTGCGGGGGAGCACCCATTGCGGATACTGCGTTCATGGGGCTCACCTCCTGCCGATAGATCACGATCGCCACGACGCTAGCACGCCCGCGATGAGTTGCGCATCCTGTAGAGCCGGGTTGCCGTTTCGCTCGTGAAAACGCCGCCGATCTCACTGACTTCAGTGGAGTGTCGGGGCGCATACCACACGGTTGAGCATTTTGTAGCGTTTCGACGCAACCGGATGGCCGTTTCGTGCTTCCTTTGTCGGAGAGGCGCAACAATGCGGCGTTCACGTCACTGCTTGGTAACGATTGGCCCCTTGTTGGGGTCAATTTCGCAGCGTTGTAACTAGGGTCATCTGTAATCGAACGCCAGGTGCACTCGTTGCGCCTGGCGTCACGCTCTCTTACGAGGAGGAACTGTGCGCATTAAGGGAAAGGCTCGCCTGGCAGTCACTGCGATTGCCATAGCCGGGGTTGCAGCGTTGTCGCTGTCCGGTTGCACCACCGCACCAAAGACGGAGCCGACGGCTGCAGCAGGGGGAACGGCGACGGTTGCCGTCGTCAACGAGTTCACATCGCTTAACTCACAGACCCCCCAGGGCAACCTCGACACGAACGGCCAGGTCGGATACCTGAACGGTTCGTACGGCACCGGATTCCAGTACATCGACAACAACTTCAAGATCGTTCACGACGAGAAGTTCGGCAAGATGGAAAAGACCTCCGACGACCCGTTGACGGTGAAGTACACCCTCAACAAGGACCTCAAGTGGTCTGACGGCGAGCCGATCACCGCCGACGACATGGTGTTGGCCTGGGCCATCGCTTCTGGGTACTACGATGACGCCACCATCGACCCGGCATCGGGCGAGGTCACCAGCGGAAACCAGTACTTCTCGATCGCGGCCAGCACGGCCGGCCTCGACACGACGGCGTACCCAACGGTCGGCGACGACAATGAGTCGATCGAACTGGTCTACTCCAAGCCCTACGTGGACTGGGAGCTGGTCAACCCGATCGCTCAGCCGGCGCACATTGTGGCGAAGAAGGCCGGTCTCGCTTCGGCAGCCGACCTCACCAAGCTGATCGAGGGACTTCCGAAGGGCGACCCGGCAGCGCCGGCCGCGCCGAACGCTGACTTCAAGAAGGCTGCTGACTTCGTCAACACCGGCTATGACCTCACGGCCTTCCCGTCCGACCCCGACCTTCTCGTCGCGAGCGGCCCGTTCGTGCTGTCGGCCTGGACCCCGGGACAGTCGCTCACCATGACCCGCAACGAGCACTACGTTGCCGGCCTGATGCCGAAGGTCGACAAGATCGTCTTCCGCATCATCGGTGACGCGAACGCCCAGGTCACGGCACTGCAGAACGGCGAGGTCGACATCATCAACCCGCAGGCGTCGGCAGACACCCTCGCCGCACTGCAGAGCGCGAACGCCACGATTCTTTCGGGCGACCAGGTCTCGTACGATCACCTCGACCTCACGTTCAGCACCGATGGTGTTTTCGCCGACAAGAGCGTGCGTCAGGCGTTCCTGAAGACGATCCCGCGTCAGCAGATCCTCGACGCGATCGTGACGCCGGTCAACCCCGACGCCAAGGTGCTCGACTCGCAGCTCTTCCTGCCCAACCAGGAGGAGTACGCCGCCACCGTCAAGAACAACGGGTCGAGCGAGTACAGCAAGGTTGACATCGAAGGCGCCAAGGCGCTCCTGGCCGGCAAGACCCCCGAGGTCAAGCTGATGTACAACACGACGAACCCGAACCGGGTCGACGAGTTCCAGGCCATCCTCGCCTCGGCCACTGAGGCCGGCTTCAAGATTGTGGATGCGGGTTCGCCCGACTGGAGCAAGAAGCTCGGCGACGGTTCGTACGACGCCGTGCTGTTCGGTTGGATTGCCCCCGGTGCCGGTACCTCAGGCATCCCGCAGATCTTCGGACCTGTCGGCAGCGGTGGCAACTACAACAACTACGACGGAACCGGCGACCTGGCAATCGAAACTCAGTCAACTCTCGACAAGTCGGCGTTGACCGACCTGGAGCTGCAGATTGACAAGCAGACCTTCGATGACGCCTACGGTCTTCCGCTGTTCCAGCTGCCCGGCATCTTCGGAACCAGCAGCAAGATCGACGGAGTGAAGTTCATGGGCAACCAGACCGGACCGTTCTGGAACTTCTGGGAGTGGTCAGTCAAGTAATCGCGACATGAACCGGTCCTCGCGCACCGTGCGCGGGGACCGGTTTCGTGACGAAGGGCAGATACTGCCCCGCCATGATCAACCACCGCTCCAGTGAGGTAGCCCATTCAATGGTGAGTTTCATCCTGCGACGAGTTCTCGTCTCCATTCTTATTCTTCTCGCGGCGTCATTTCTGATGTACATGCTCGTCGCCTATTCGGTCGATCCGCTCAAAGACCTGCGAGGAAGCAGCTCTCCCAACAAAGATCAACTGATCGTGGCCAGAATTCAGCTTCTTCACCTCGAAGTTCCGCCACCGCTGCGGTGGGGGCTCTGGCTCGGCGGTGCAGCCGGGTGTTTAATCCCCTTCGCCAACGCGTGCAACCTCGGCCCGACCATCGCCAACGCCCAAGTGATCGACCTGCTGCCGAACGCTCTGAGCTCGACGGTGCAGCTTGTCACCCTGGCGCTTCTGCTGGCGATCATCTTCGGAATCACGATCGGCATCGTGACGGCACTGCGTCAGTACAGCGGACTCGACAACACGATGACCTTCATCAGTTTCTTTCTTTACTCACTCCCGGCCTTCTTGGTCGCGGTGCTGCTCAAGGAGTTCGTTGCGATCTCCTTCAACAATTTCCTCGCCAATCCGGTGGTGTCTGCGTTCTGGGCACTCGCAATCGGCGTGATCTTCGGCGCAATCTGGCAATCGCTCATCGGTGGGGCTCGTCGGCAACGCCTCGCCGTTTTTGTGATCTCGGGCGCAAGCACGACGCTGCTTCTGTGGTTCATGTCGGTCACCGGATGGTTCACGACTCCGGGGATCGGACCTGTCGCGATGATCGTTCTCGTCGCCGCCATCGCGGCAGGCGTCACTGCCCTGGTGGCGGGCATCCGCCAGCGCCGAGCACTGCTCACGGCCGGCATCAACGCGGTGATCGCAGTGATCTGCTACTTCGCCCTGCAGCCGCTGTTTGACGTCTCGAGCGCGGGAACCATCGCCATCCTCGGTCTCGTCACGGTAGCGGTCGGCTTGTTGAGCGGCTATCTCGTCGGCGGCTACGACCGCGGGCAGAACATGCGAGTGGGTCTGCTGACCGCGGTACTCTCGGCCGCGCTCATCCTGCTTGACCGCTACATGCAGTCGTGGCCCGCGTACCTGGCAGAGGGACAGATCAACGGCCGACCCATCGCCACAGTGGGGTCGGTCACCCCGAATCTGGACGGCGATTTCTGGATCAGCGGAATCGACAGCTTCACCCACCTGTTGCTGCCGACCATCACACTCCTGCTCATCTCCTTCGCCGGCTACACTCGGTATTCCCGCGCCGGGATGCTCGAAGTGCTGAACCAGGACTACATCCGCACGGCGCGGGCCAAGGGCCTCCCCGAGCGCACGGTCATCGTGCGCCACGCTTTTCGGAACGTGCTCATTCCCATCACCACCCTCATCGCGTTCGATGTGGGCGCGCTGCTCGGCGGGGCGATCATCACCGAAAAGGTCTTCGCCATTCCCGGAATGGGACTGCTCTTCAGTACGGGGCTTGACCGCGGTGATCTAAACCCGGTGATGGGCTACTTCTTGGTCATCGCATCGATGGCAATCTTGTTCAACTTCCTGGCAGACCTGGCGTACGCCAGCCTTGACCCGAGGGTGAGGGTTCGATAATGGCACTTGACACACAGGTGAACGGAAACGGCAACGGCGGCAACGGAGAGAGCACGGTTCCCACCGGCAAAGCGCCCGAAAGTCAGGGACGGCTGATCTGGGGACGCTTTCTCGGCAACAGAATCGCGGTGACCTCCGGGGTTCTCGTGGTGGTCATCATCCTGTTCGCGATCTCAGCGATCGGGCTCGGCCCCATTCCCGGTTGGTGGAAGTACAGCTACACCGAGCTGAACCCTCAGGTCAACAACGGGGCGCCCACTCTGAGCTTGATTCCGACCTGGCTCGGCGGCTCCGGCATCACGCTGGGTGATCATCCGTTCGGCCAGAACCGGATCGGCAAGGACTACTTCGCCATGACCATGCGGGGAGTTCAGAACTCGGCTCTCGTCATGGTGGTGCTCGGCGGTATCGCCAGCATCGTCGGTGTCGTGGTCGGGGCCGTCGCCGGGTACTACCGGGGCCGGGTCGACGCGATTCTGATGCGTATCACCGACGTCTTCATCGTCATCCCCGCCCTCGTCGTCGGTTCGGTCGTCGGTTATTTCGCCGGCAACCTCGGCGCATTTCTATTGGCCCTGATGCTCGGCTTCTTCTCTTGGATGGGCATCGCCCGGTTGGTGCGCGGCGAGTTCCTGTCGCTGCGCGAACGACCCTTCGTCGAGGCGGCCCGTGTCGCCGGCGCGTCAGACCGGCGGATCATTTTCAAGCACATCCTGCCGAACGCGATGGGCGTGGTCATCGTCTCCTCGACGCTGATCATGGCCTCCGCCATCCTGTTGGAGACCGCACTGAGCTTCCTGGGATTCGGTATCCGCGCACCCGACGTGTCGCTCGGCCTGTTGATCAGCTCCAACCAATCGGCGTTCCAGACCCGGCCCTGGTTGTTCTGGTGGCCCGGATTCTTCATTGTGGCCCTGGCACTGCTGGTGAACTTCGTCGGCGACGGTCTGCGCGATGCCTTCGACCCGCGCCACCGTCGTTTCAAGCTGAGGATGATGCAGGAGCAGCTGCTCGAACCCGGCGAGGATCGCGAATGATTCTCATTCCGGCGGACACGCCGACGTCGCTAACGAGCCAGCGACCCCACCAGGGTCGCGAGGGCCAGCGCGCCCAGCACGACAATCATCACCGTGTGGCGAGTGATCAGCACCGGGGTCTCATCGGCCACACCGGCTTCGATCAGACCCTGGTCGCGCAGTGCCGTCCACCGGCTGCGCACCGCGGCGGCGGCCTGACCGGATTCGGTGTTGATCAGATCTCCGGGTCGCACCTCGGCCGAGGCCGACAGGCCCGCTTGGGATTCGGAGCCCGTCGATCGCGAGTTGCGCACACCGGTCACATGTCCGGGGGCCGGCGCCGACCAGGCCACGTACTTGTGGCCGGGGGTGTACAGCGTCAGGGCGTACTTGGTGTCGACGTTGATCAGTGCGGCCCACGGGATGTGGATAGTGCGAAAAACGTTTCGCAACTCGACGCCGTCGTCGGTGACGGCGGTGTACGGGCGCCACAAAGCCTCCCAGGCGAAAACGCTGAAGAAGGCGGCCGGGATCAACGTGAGCAGCGACTCGCCGGGACCCACGAAGAAGAGGCTTCCCGCGATCAGGGCTGCAATCACCCAGACACACACGGCAAGGATGCGATTGAAACGCGACGAGATCTCGACGCGGTCTCCCGGGATGTAAGTCTGCATTTTTCTATGCTGACAGCTTCTGGACCCACGCGGAAATGCACGACGACGCCAGGCGCATCCGCGCAGGGCGTGAAATGGAGCACACTCTCATGACCGACACACTCCTGACCGACACCGTGACGGGACACCCCGTCTTGGAGGTCACCGATCTCAGCGTGGACTTCGGCGTCGACGGCGTCTGGATTCCCGCGGCCAAGAAACTGAACTACTCGATCAAACCGCGCGAAGTGTTGGCGATCGTGGGGGAGTCCGGCTCCGGAAAGAGTGCCAGCTCGATGGCTGTGCTCGATCTGCTTCCGCAGAACAGCCGCATTTCCGGAAGCGTCAAGCTCGACGGTCGCGAGCTCCGCGGTCTCAGCCCGGCGCAGATGCGCCGTGTGCGCGGCCGCCAGGTGGCGGTCATCTTCCAAGAGCCGATGACCGCGTTGAACCCGGTCTACACGATCGGCTTCCAGATCGTCGAGACGCTGCGGCTGCACTTCGGGATGTCGCCGAGCCAAGCCAAGGCGCGGGCGCTGGAACTGCTCGACATGGTCGAGCTGCCCGACCCGATGAAGGCGTTCAAGTCGTACCCGCACCAGCTCTCCGGTGGTCAGCTGCAGCGGGCGATGATCGCCCAGTCGATCTCCTGCGACCCCAAGCTGCTCATCGCCGATGAGCCGACCACGGCTTTGGACGTCACGGTGCAGGCTGAGATTCTCGACCTGCTGCGCAATCTGCGGGACCGCCTCGACAGCGCCATTCTGCTGATCACTCACGACATGGGGGTAGTCGCCGATCTCGCCGATCATATCGCCGTGATGCGCAAGGGGCTGATCGTCGAGGCCGGCCCGAGCGCACAGATCTTTGCCACGCCGCAGCATCCGTACACGATCGCTCTGCTCCAGGCTGTTCCCTTTCTCGGGCAACGCGACGAAGTAGAGATCGACACCACGGCCAGCCTGGCCATCGGTAGTGAACTCGAGAACAGTGTCGACTTCGCCGCACGTGTCGAGATCAATGAGCGTCTGGCCGAGGTCGCCGCGCAAGCCGCCGCGGAAGACACCCGCCGAGTTGTCGTCGAGTTCGACAATGTCGCCATCGAATACCCCAAGAGCGGCCATGTTCAGGCGTTCCGCGCCGCCGACGGCATCAACCTGAAGATTCGGGAAGGCGAGGTCGTTGGCCTGGTCGGCGAGTCAGGTTCGGGCAAGACCACGTTGGGCCGGGCCGCGGTCGGCTTGCTTCCGATCACCGAGGGGCGCCTGGTCGTCGCCGGGGAGGATCTCTCTCATGCCGGCCGTGAAGACATCCGTCGGTTGCACAAGAATGTGGGAATCGTCTTTCAGGACCCCTCTTCCTCGCTCAACCCGCGGTTGCCGATCGGGGACAGCATCGGCGAACCGCTGCTGCTGGCGAAGCGATTCTCCGGTGCGGCTCTGAATGCCGAGGTCGAGCGTCTCCTCGACAGCGTGGAGCTGCCGCGCAACTACCGCAGCCGTTACCCGCACGAGCTTTCCGGAGGGCAGAAGCAGCGGGTGGGCATTGCCAGGGCGCTGGCCCTCGGACCGCAGGTGCTGGTGGCCGATGAGCCGACCAGCGCCCTGGATGTCTCGGTTCAGGCGCGCGTTCTCGTGCTGTTGCAGGCGTTGCAGAAAGAGATGAACTTCGCCTGCCTGTTCATCACGCACGATTTGGCCGTCATCGATGTGCTGGCCGATCGGATTGCGGTGATGCACCACGGCAAACTGGTGGAGACGGGGACCAGAGACGAAATTCTGCGCAACCCGAAGGAGGCATACACTCAGCGGTTGCTTGCTGCGGTGCCGCTGCCCGACCCCGCCAAACAGCGCGAACGGCGCCTGCTCCGTCAGGAACTGCGCGCGGTCGCCTCGAAAACGGATTAGCGGCGCCTCGAAAGCGGATGAGCGGGCTTCGCGTCGCGCCTCGTGCCCGCGTGCCTAGCAGGTGCTGGAGCTCCGCGCTAATTTTCAGGGTTCGTGCGGTAAGATCGTCAGTCGGGCCACCTTCTGGCCACACTTCCATTCTTAGTCGCACGCGACATTTTGCGGCAGCAATTCTTTGTGAGGAACTCTTTTATGGCGATTGCCACGCGCAATAACCTTCGAAACGTAGCAATCGTTGCCCACGTTGACCACGGCAAGACCACGCTCGTTGACGCGATGCTTCGCCAGACGAACTCGTTCGCCGAGCACGCGCACCTCGAAGAGCGTGCCATGGACTCCAACGAGCTCGAGCGCGAAAAGGGCATCACGATCCTCGCCAAGAACACGGCGATCTCGTACAAGGGCAAGCACGCTACCGACGGCCCGATCACGATCAACGTGATCGACACCCCCGGCCACGCCGACTTCGGTGGCGAGGTCGAGCGCGGTCTGTCCATGGTTGACGGCGTTGTTCTGCTCGTCGACGCCAGTGAAGGACCGCTACCGCAGACCCGCTTCGTGCTGCGTAAGGCACTCGAAGCCAAGCTTCCCGTCATCCTGCTGGTCAACAAGACCGACCGTCCGGATGCGCGCATCGAAGAGGTCGTCGGCGAAAGCCAGGACCTGCTCCTCGGTCTCGCCAGCGACATGGCTGACGACGTTCCCGACCTGGACCTCGACCTCGTGTTGAACGTGCCGGTTGTCTACGCTTCGGGCCGTAACGGTGCCGCAAGCCTGACCCAGCCCGCCAACGGCGAGCTGCCCGACAACGATGACCTTGAGCCGCTCTTCGAAGCGATCCTCGAGCACATCCCCGCTCCAGTCTACGATGACGAGCACCCGCTGCAGGCCTGGGTCACGAACCTCGACTCCTCGCCGTTCCTCGGTCGCCTCGCGCTGCTGCGCATCTTCCAGGGCACCATCAAAAAGGGCCAGACGGTTGCTTGGATCAAGCACGACGGATCCGTACACAACGTGCGCGTCACCGAGCTGATGATCACCAAGGCACTCGACCGCTACCCGGCCGAAAGCGCCGGCCCCGGCGACATCGTTGCCGTTGCAGGTTTCGCCGACATCACCATTGGTGAGACCCTGGCTGACCCCGAAGACCCCCGTCCGCTGCCGACCATCACGGTTGACGACCCGGCCATCTCGATGACCATCGGTACCAACACGTCGCCGCTGATCGGCAAGATCAAGGGCCACAAGCTCACCGCCCGCATGGTCAAGGACCGTCTGGACAAGGAGCTCGTCGGTAACGTCTCGCTCAAGGTTCTCGACATCGGACGCCCCGACGCCTGGGAAGTTCAGGGACGTGGCGAGCTCGCTCTCGCCATCCTCGTCGAGCAGATGCGTCGCGAAGGCTTCGAGCTGACCGTCGGCAAGCCGCAGGTTGTTGTCAAGAAGGTCGACGGCAAGGTTCACGAGCCGTTCGAGCACCTGACCATTGACGCACCGGAAGAGTACCTCGGTGGCATCACCCAGCTGCTCGCCACCCGCAAGGGCCGCATGGAGAACATGGCGAACCACGGCACCGGCTGGGTTCGTATGGAGTTCATCGTTCCGTCGCGTGGTCTCATCGGTTTCCGCACCGAGTTCCTGACCACCACCCGTGGCACCGGTATCGCCAACGCGATCTCGCACGGCTACGAGCCCTGGGCCGGCACCATCAACACGCGCAACAACGGCTCGATCGTTGCTGACCGTTCAGGTGTTGTCACCCCGTTCGCCATCATCGCTCTGCAGGAGCGCATGAGCTTCTTCGTGAACCCGACCGAAGAGGTCTACGAAGGCATGGTCATCGGCGAGAACTCGCGCGCCGACGACATGGACGTCAACATCACCAAGGAAAAGAAACTGACCAACATGCGTCAGTCCACTTCCGACACCTTCGAGTCGATGACCCCGTCGAAGCAGCTGACGCTCGAGCAGTGCCTCGAGTTCGCTCGCGAAGACGAGTGTGTCGAGGTCACCCCCGAGGTCGTGCGTATCCGCAAGGTTGAGCTCGCCGCTCAGGCTCGTGCTCGCAACACCTCGCGTTTGAAGAAGCAGGACGCCAACTAACAGCTGTGCGCTGACTGTTGACAGCCGCCCCTCCCAGCTTCGGGAGGGGCGGCTGTGTTTAACTTGAACTTGATGTGACTTGACCTTGATCTGAGTGAAACTGCCGTGCGTGAACCTCATGCCGCCGACGAAAGAAGACAATCATGACCAGAATCCGACCGGCCATCGGCATCCCTCTCGCGCTCGTAGTTGCCCTGGCGGCTGGACCGATGTTGAGCGGATGCTCCAGTGTGGGTGGGCTCGTCAACGGTGCGGTCCACGAGGCCTCAGGCGGCAATGTTTCGCTCGGTGGCGCGCTGCCGAAGGGGTGGCCGGACGAGGTGCCGGTCATCGACGGGGAGATTCTGCTCGGCGCCGGAAACAGCGCTGACGGTGAGAAGGTCTGGGCCGTTACCGTGAAGTCGACCGCGGCAGACCCGGTCGCCGACGCTCAGGCGCAGCTGGAAGACGCAGGCTTCGTCACTGACGCGAGCGGTTCGACGGGCGGAAACGGCGCCGTCGCGATGAAGAACGACGCGTACACGGTGGTGTTGGTCGGCAATTCGGACGGCGTGCTCTACACGGTGATGCCGGTCGCCGCGAACTAGTTCAGCGAGCGGGATACGCCCCGAGTCAGGCGAAGAGCGGGGCCCCGACGTAGCTCCCGGGGCGCGCCCCAGGGGGCACCGCGAAGAGTGCTGAGCCGACGTGACGGATGTACTCGTTGAGGGCGTCGTTTCGGGCGAGATTCAGTTGCACTGTGGTGAACTGCTCGGGTTCGCGCTGGAACGAGATGAAGAAGAGTCCCGCCTCGAGGCGACCGAGTGCATCGTTGCCGTCGACGAAGTTGTAGCCGCGTCGCAGCATCCGAATGCCCGAGTTCTCGGTCGGATGCGCCAATCTGACATGCGCGGTCGTCGCGATGAGCGGCTCGTCGCCGCGCCCGGTCACCTCGAAGTCGGGTTCGGTGAACTCGGTGCCGCCGGAGAGCGGGGCACCCTCGCCCTTGTTGCGACCGATGACCGCCTCCTGCTCACGCAGAATCGTGCGGTCCCAGGTCTCGATGGTCATCCGGATGCGCCGGGTCACCAGGTAGCATCCGCCGGTCATCCATGCAGTGCTGTCACCCGACTGCACCCAGACCTGATCGTTGACGGCGGCCGGTTCCTCAGCCTTGATGTTCGCCGTGCCGTCTTTGAAGCCGAAGAGATTGCGCGGGGTGGCCTGGCTGGTGCTCGTCGACGAGGTGCGCCCGAAGCCCAGCTGCGACCAGCGCAGTGCCGCCCGGCCGAACGCGATGCGGGAGAGGTTGCGGATGGCGTGCACAGCCACCTGGGGGTCGTCGGCGCACGCCTGGATGCAGAGGTCACCGTCGCTCGCCGCCGGGTCGAGCATGTCGCCCGGAAAATGGGGGAGCGTGACGAGCTCAGCCGGCCGGCGGGCGGCGAGGCCGAACCGGTCGACGCCATCCGTCGTCGAGAAGAGCGTCGGACCGAAACCGAAGGTGATGGTCAAGCCCGACGGGGGAAGGCCCTGCGCCTCGCCGGTGTCCTCCGGCGGAGCGTCGTACGGCCCGCTCACCGCGCCGTACTCGCCGATGTCTTTTCCGGCGGTCATGGCCGCAGCGGCAATCGTCCAGTCCTGCAGCAGCTCGATCAGGTCGGCGCGGGTCGCCGAGGCGGACATGTCGAACGCAGCGAAATGCAGGCGGTCCTGAGCGGGCGTGACGATGCCGGCCTGGTGCGTGCCATAGAAATCGTAGGAGCGCGTCGCGGATGCAGCGGCGCCCGATCCGGCCCCCGTTGCCGCCAGCACGGCACGGTCGGCCGCGATGCCGATTCCGATGCCCGCCACGCCAGCCCCGGCCAGGCCGAGCAGCCCGCGACGGGAAATCCCGGCGGGCTTCTCGGCAGATTTCTCGGCGGGTGGAGGCGGCGAGGTGGAATCAGTCATCAGAGAACGAGCGTAGCCGTGAGCTGGTTGAGCGGTTCACCGAGTGCGTTCACCTGGTCGGAGAGCGCCTTGATCTCAGCGGGGCTGAGCTCGGTGTACAGCGTGAAGCCATCACCGACGCGCTGGGCGTCGAGCAGGGTCTGCAGCGAAGCGAACTCGGTGTCGAGTGTGTCGGCGAGCTTCTGATCCTTCTCGATGACCATGTCGCGCACGCCGGCGTAGAGCACCTTCGCGCCGTCGACATTGGCCTGGAAGTCCCAGAGGTCGGTGTGTGACCAGGCTTCTTCTTCGCCGGTGACCTTGCCGGTGGCAACCTCATCGAGCAGGCCGATGGCGCCGTTGGTCTGCTGCGCGAGCGTGAAGGTCAGATCCTGCACCTTCGTGTTGAGCGTGGCGGTGTCGGCGAGGAGCAGCTCGGTGAGGTGCGCGCGCTTCTCGGCCGGGTACGCGACGAAGCCGGCCTCCGCGTCGGCGGGCCAGAGATCCTTCTCGATCGCGTGCCAGCCGGTCCATTCCTGGCCCTCTTCGAGGTCGGCCTCGCGCAGGTCGAGCTTCGGGTCGAGGTCGCCGAACGACTCGGCGATGGTCTCGACGCGCTCCCAGTGGGCGCGCGTTCCGGCGTAGAGGCTGCGGGCGGTGTCATCGTCGCCGGCCACATAGGCGGCGGCGAACGCGTCGGTCCCGGTGACCAGCTGGGCCACCTGATCCTTGACATACGAGGCGTAGTTGACGTTGGCGGTGTCGATCTGGGCGGCGAGGTCGATGTCCGGCGCGGCCGCGGCATCCGACTTCGTCACGGTGAAGGCGGTCTTGCCGATGCCGTCGCCCACCATGCCGGGCTTGCACGCGGTCAGGTAGTTGCCCGCGGCGAGCTGCACGACGAGGTCGCGGCTGAGGCCGGGACCGATGTTCTCCACTTCGCCGACGATGCGCAGGCCGTCTTCGCCGAGCAGGTAGAACTCGGTCACCTGGTCGCCGCTGTTCGTGACGGTGAACCGGGCGTTACCGGCCGGAACTTCGGCGGCTGAGACGGTGCACGCGTCGGCGCTGCTGTCGACGGTCAGCGCGGCGTGACCGGCATCCTTCGTCGGCGCGTTGGCGACGCAGCCGGTGAGAGAGAGCAGGCCGACGGCCGACACAGCGGTGAGCAGGAGGAGACGGGAGCGCATAGAAGTCCTTCGGAACAGAGAGGAGGGAAGACAGGACGTGGGGGAGCGGGGTGGGACGGGAGAAGATCAGTGTGCGGCGATGGCCGGCGTGGCACCCGTTGCGGGCTGGGCAGCCGGGATTGTGGCCGCGCGTGGTTTGCCGCGCCGACTCTTCACGATGAAGAGGGTCATGGTGGGCACGACGTAGGCAATCCAGACGGCCAGTTCCAGCCAGGTGGTGGCCGGCGAGAAGTTGAAGAAGCCCTTCAGCAGGGTGCCGTACCAGCTGTCGGGCGGGATCGTGGCGCTCACGTCGAAGGCGAGGTTGTGCAGCCCGGGCAGGATGCCGGCCTCCTGCAGGTCGTGCACGCCGTAGGAGAGCACGCCGGCCGCGACGACGATCAGGATGCCGCCGGTCCAGGTGAAGAACTTCGACAGGTTGATCTTGAGCATGCCGGCGTAGATCAGCCAGCCGAGGGCGACGGCGGTGACGATTCCGAGTGACGCGCCGACCAGCGGGAGTGTCGTCTCACCCGTCGCCTTGACGGCGGCCCAGATGAAGAGTGCGGTCTCGATTCCTTCGCGGCCGACCGCGAGGAACGCGACGATGACCAGTCCGAAACCGCTTCCGACGAGATGGCGGTCGATGTTGCCCTGCAGGTGGCCCTTGAGGTCGCGCGCCGTGCGCAGCATCCAGAACACCATCCAGGTGACGAGGCCGGTCGCGACGATCGACAATACTCCGCCGATGGTCTCCTGTGCTTCGAACGAAAGGCCGTAGGTGCCAAACGTCAGCAGGGCGCCGATGCCGAGTGCGAGAAGAACGGCGAGCCCGACCCCGGCCCAAATGCGCGGCAGAACATCTTTGCGGTCGATCTTGACGATGTAGGCGATCAGGATGGTGACGATGAGTGCGGCTTCGAGACCTTCGCGCAGGCCGATCAGATAGTTTGCGAGCACAGGACTTCCTGGGAATGTTTGTTGGGGGGATGGTAAGGCTAACCTTACGTCCCCAACTGTAACCGCTGGTTTCGGGGCTGTCCATTTCTTTTTCCTCGGCCGTAACAAACAAGCGTGCAGGATCGCACTCGGGTGATGCACGGGTCTCTTGCCGGTTCTACGGAGCTTGGCGGGCTAACGTGGCTGACTTATTGCCCGAACCCAGGTGCCGCTTGGCTGCCGCTGAACCCGAAACGATATGCCCCTTCTTCGCTCTGTCCGTTCACCCGCCCGCCGCACGTCGACCACTCGTCACGACCACGCATCACGCCGAACCTGGCGCTCCCCGCTCTCCTCTTCTTTCACTTCGGTCGTTCTCACCGGAGTGGGAATGGTGGTGGTCGGGTCGCTGACCATGGCCCCGTCGCTTCCGGCGACGGCGCTCTCGGCGTCGGATGCAGCGGCGACGACATTGGCATTGCCGCTGCCGACCACAACGGAAAAGAGCGCATCGATGGTCGGCGCTCAGAATGTGGTCCTCGCCGACTTTGCACCTCAGACGATCGCGCGTGACGGTTACAGCTCAGAGGCAGCTCCGCCACCACCGCCCCCCGTCGTCGAAGCTGCTGCTGCAGCACCGGCGGCACCGGCAGCCGGTGGAGGCGTGCAGTGGCCATTCCCGCAGGCGGTTCGGATCAGTGACGGCTTCGGTCCGCGCAGCGCTCCCTGTAGCGGTTGCTCGACCTTCCACGACGGTCTTGACATGAACGCCGGCGACGGCGCCTCGATCGGCTCGATCGCCGATGGTGTCGTGGTCACCTCGACCGACGACGGCGGCGGATACGGCGCCTACGTCGAGATCGAATCCGTCGTCGGCGGCCAGACGGTGACGGCGCTCTACGCGCACATGCAGCTGGGTTCTCGCGGAGTCTCGGTCGGTGAGCACGTCACGGCTGGTCAGTTCGTCGGACTCGTCGGCAGCACCGGTCAGGCGACCGGCCCGCACCTGCACCTCGAGCTGTTCCACACCGACGGTGTGCGCTTCGATCCCTACTCTTGGCTGACCGAGCACGCGGGCTAGCTTCGATGCTGCCCGCCCCGCCGACTAGGCTTCGACTGTGATGGTCATGTCCGGCAGCGATGAGCGCGTCGCCTTTGTTGTTGCTCGCCCCGGCGATGAATCGCTGATGACCGGCGGAACGATCGCCCGCCTTCGTTCTGACGGATCGCGGGTCGCGGTGCTCTTCGGCGAGGCCGGCACCGAGGATCCCTCGGCGACACGCGCGGCCCTGACCGCACTCGACGTCGACGACTGGATGATCGTGCCCGCCGTGTCGGGTCAATCGATTGAAGACGAAGACCGCGAGCTTGACGGGCTGATGCTCGACCTGCTCACCGACTTTGGTGCGACGGCCGTCGTGATCGGCACCGACGACGATCGGTTGCGGGCGGCGGCCGTGCTCGCTGCCGAAAAGACCGGCGTGCCGGTGTTTCTGAGTCGCCGGGTCGCCGCCGACGTCAACCAGCGGGTGAAGGCGATCGACGTCAGTGACCAGATCGACACAAAGCTCCGGGCGGTTGCGGCCTACCCCGGTCGATGGTCGGTGATCGACCATGCCGTGCGAGCGCCCGATGGCACGCTGCAGAGCGTCAGCGGAACCGAAGCGTTCGTGCAGATCAGTTCCCCGCCATCCGGGCGTCTGTCGATGACGGCTCCGTCGGCATCGCCGCTGGAGCGCATTGGTGGGGGAGTGCTCGCCCTGGTTCTCGGCGCACTGTTCGGGCTGCTCGGAACCCTGGCCCATCTGGCGACGTTCTCGATCGGTTCTGTCGAGATTCCGTACGGATTGATCCTTGCCCTGGTGGCGACATCCGCTCTGCTGATCGGACTGCGCTTGGTGTTTCACGATCGGCTGATGGTCTTGCTTGCCGCAATCGGGATGCTCGGCATGATATTTTTGCTGTCGCTGCGCAGTACGGGCGGCTCCGTACTCATCCCGCAGGGGCTGACCGGGCTCATCTGGACCATTGTCCCGACCCTGGTCGCCGCACTGGTCATTGCCTGGCCGAAGCTGCCCGCCAAGCACTGAGGCAACCGGCCGGCCGGAGCTCGCGACGCCGGTGCACAACACGCCAGCACACAACACTCGTATCAAGCAGACCCCTCTTCGAGGCATAGACTGGATATCCAGCTCGTGAAGGGAACCTCACCACCGTGACGTATGTCATTGCTCTTCCTTGCGTCGATGTTAAAGACCGTGCCTGCATTGATGAATGCCCGGTCGATTGCATCTACGAGGGGGAACGCTCGCTCTACATCCACCCCGACGAATGCGTCGACTGCGGTGCGTGTGAGCCGGTCTGCCCTGTCGAGGCTATTTATTACGAAGACGACCTTCCCGAACAGTGGGCTGACTACTACAAGGCGAATGTCGAATTCTTCGACGACATCGGTTCCCCGGGTGGAGCAGCCAAGATCGGCGTGATTCCCAAGGACCACCCGGTGATCGCCGTGCTGCCGCCGCAGGTTCAGCACTAGCGCGCCGGCTGCCCGATGCTGAAGCAGCTTCCTGACTACCCGTGGGACCAGATGGTCCCGTTTGCCGAGAAGGCACGGGCCCATGTCGGCGGCATCGTCGACCTGTCGATCGGTTCGCCGGTCGATGCCACGCCCGCGCTGATCAGGCAGGCACTGGCCGAGGCGACGGATGCGCACGCCTACCCGCAAACGGTCGGAACACCGACTCTGCAGCAGGCCATCATCGACTGGTACGCGCGCCGCCGCGCCGTAACCGGACTCGCAGCCAGGAACGTGCTGCCGACGATCGGCTCGAAAGAGCTCGTCGCCCTGCTCCCGTTCATGCTCGGGATCGGCGAGGGCGATACGATCGTGCACCCGCGAGCGGCCTACCCGACCTATGAGATCGGTGCCGCCATCGCCGGCGCCACCGCGCTCGCCTCCGACGACCCGGCCGAATGGCCGGCCTCGACGAAACTGATCTGGCTGAACAGCCCCGGAAATCCCGACGGCCGGGTGCTCTCGGTCGCTGAACTGCGCACCGCCGTGGCCCGCGCACGAGAACTCGACGCGGTGATCGTCAGCGACGAATGCTATGCCGAGCTCGGCTGGGACGCGCCGTGGGATTCCGAACCGATTCCCAGCATCCTTGACCCGCGGGTGGTCGGCGAGAGCCGCCACAACGTTCTGGCCATCTATTCGCTGAGCAAGCAGTCGAACCTCGCCGGCTACCGGGCCGCCTTCGTGGCCGGCTGCGGCTCGTTGATCGCTCGGGTGTTGACGGTGCGCAAGCACGCCGGCTTGATGCTTCCTGCCCCCTTGCAGGCCGCCATGGTCGTGGCCCTCGGCGACGACGCGCACGTCGCCGCGCAGAAAGAGCTCTACCGCGCTCGCCGCGCGGTACTGCTGCCCGCGCTGCAGGATGCCGGCTTCCGCATCGACAACAGCGAGGCCGGACTCTACCTCTGGGCGACCCGGGGCGTCGACGCCTGGCAGACGATCGCCGAGCTGGCCGAGTTGGGCATCCTCGCCGGACCCGGCCCGTTCTACGGCAGTTTCTACCCGCAACACGTGCGGTTCTCGCTGACCGCGACCGACGAGCGGATCCAGGCGGCGGCGGAGCGACTGCGCGCGTAAGTGCGACTGGCAGCCGTCTGTTGTGGACTATGTCCAATGGAAAGCGACTGCTTTTAGCGGATGCCACAGTAGGCTGCTGGGCGGCTTAGGCTGTAGTCGGTTGCCCGCCACACACCATGAGTGTGTGCTGCGGATCGCCAGAGAATTAACCGGTTGCCCTGACAGGGCACTACTACTCAGGGAGACCCCGTGGGCGACGAGCGAACAGCATCCAACGAGCCGCAGAAGGCAACGCTCACCTATCCGGGCGGCACAGCCGAGTTCCCCATCCTGCGCAGCGTTGATGGCGCATCCAGCCTCGATATCTCCACACTGACCCGCCAGACCGGGCTCACCACACTGGACTACGGGTTCGTGAACACCGCGGCGACGCGTTCCTCGATCACCTACATCGACGGCGAGCAGGGGATTCTGCGCTACCGCGGCTACCCGATCGAGCAGATCGCGCACAACTCCAGCTTCCTCGAAACCGCCTGGCTGCTCATCTACGGCGAACTGCCGACGCCGGCCGAACTCGACGACTTCGATAACCGCATCCGTCGTCACACCCTGCTTCACGAAGACCTGCGCCGCTTCTTCGACGCCCTGCCGCACAACGCTCACCCCATGTCGGTGCTGTCGAGCGGTGTCTCTGCCCTCTCGACGTACTACCAGGACTCGCTCAGCCCGAAGGACCCGGCCCAGGTCGAGATCTCCACGGTGCGCCTGCTCGCCAAGCTTCCGGTGATGGCTGCGTACGCCCACAAGAAGAGCATCGGTCAGGCGTTCCTCTACCCCGATAACTCGCTGAGCTTCGTCGATAACTTCCTCAAGCTGAACTTCGGCACGCTGGCCGAGCCTTACGAGGTCAACCCGGTGGTCAGCAAGGCGCTCGAGCGTCTGCTCATGCTGCACGAGGACCACGAGCAGAACGCGTCTACTTCGACGGTGCGCCTTGTCGGCTCGACCGAAGCCAACCTGTTCGCGTCGGTCTCCGCCGGCATCAACGCCCTCTTCGGTCCGCTGCACGGTGGCGCCAACGAGGCCGTGCTCTCGATGCTCGCCGACATTCAGGCATCCGGTGAGGGTGTCGCGAAGTATGTCGAGCGCGTGAAGAACAAGGAAGCCGGCGTCAAGCTGATGGGCTTCGGGCACCGCGTCTACAAGAACTACGACCCGCGCGCCAAGCTCGTCAAGGAAAGCGCCCACGAAGTGCTCGCCGCTCTCGGTGTGCAGGACGACCTGCTCGACATCGCGATGGAGCTCGAGCACTACGCCCTCAACGACGACTACTTCAAGGAGCGCAAGCTCTACCCGAACGTCGACTTCTACACCGGTGTCATCTACAAGGCCATGGGCTTCCCGACGCGGATGTTCACGGTGCTGTTCGCCATCGGTCGCCTGCCCGGCTGGATCGGCCACTGGCGCGAGATGAACACCGACCCGGCCACCAAGATCGGCCGCCCGCAGCAGTTGTACGTCGGATCCCCGGCGCGCGACTACCCGCAGCGCTAGTAGTTCGTTGGTCGAACCTGTCGAGACCCGGTGAGCCCATTTCCGAACGCGGGTTGCGTTTGAGGGTTGGCTTGCGGGATTTCGACAAGCTCAATCACCGGGCGGCGCCAGCGTCAGTGTGTCTGTCGCCGCCTTCTTCACGGCTTCCAGATCGAAGAGCCACGGCCTGGTCTGATGGTTCTGCCACAGTGGCGTCTGATCGGTGTAGTTCGGGTGGAATGCGTGCCCGGAAGCCCCGGTCAGGTTCACCCAGGTTGAGCTGTCGAAATCGGCCAGGCTCACGACCTGACGCATCGACGGCACCCAGTCGACGGTGTAGCCGACCGTGGCGTCCCAGCCCACCGCGTTGACGACCGACGATCCGCCGGCCACCTGGTAGGGCCCCCGGTTGAAGAGCCACTCGATGGGGCCGATGCCCGACGTGCCAAAGCTCGCGTTGGTCAGCTCGAGAGTGTGAATCGATCCCCAGCTCCAGCGTGACGTCTTCGCGCCCATCAACTTCACGCCTTCGTCAGACGCCTTCTCCAACACTTTCGTCAGGGTGTCGTCGCGTCCCACCGTGCCGAGCTTCGCACTGGTCCACCAGGGGTCGTCGGGCCGGTCGAGCAGGGTCGCGATGACGGCGAAGGAGCGGTCGCCGCCGGTGAGCGCGGTTCCCTCGGGAAGCGAGTCGAAGACATCCGCCAGAAGGTTGCGCCAGACGATGCTGAAGTACGCGGCGGCGGCACTGTCGGCGTCGAGGTTGTAGTCCCAGTCTGTGAGGAGGCGCTGGGCGTCGGCCGTTGCACCGGTCACCGTCAGTTTCTGCAGCACCGGCACGAGCGTTGCGGCGGCGGCGCTGTAGTTGTCGGCTTGAATACGGCTCATGTCGGCGGTTGTGAGCGGGGTGCCTGAATCGAGCAGTTTCTGCAGTCGCAGGGTGATCTGCTCGGCTCGATAGCCGAGATCCCAGTCCTCGGTGATCATCACCGGGAATGCAGCGTCGACCGCCGCATTGTTCGCGGTGACGATGTAGCCACTCGCCGGGTTGTAGCTGTTCGGCAGTTGATCGAACGGAACGAACCCGGTCCAGCCGTAGTCGCTCGTCCAGCCCGGAACCGGAACCGTGCCGTCTCCGGTGCGTCGAATCGGGATGAGCCCCGGGGCTTGGTAGCCGATGTTGCCATCGACATCGGCGTAGATGAGGTTCTGCGAGGGAACGTCGAAGAGCGATGCTGCGGCCCGGAACTCGTTCCAGTCGCCGGCCCGGTTGAGGGCGAAGATGGCGGATGCCGTGCGCCCGGGGGTGAGGGCGGTCCACTGCAACGACAGCTGTGCCGTCGTCTCCGGGGCATCGGCCGCCGCATCAGTGGCGGGTGGCTCCGGCACCCCGTCGACCGCCGGATAGTCCTCCGCGATGCTGCCGAATTGGCTGGTCAGCCCGCTGACCAGCGGGCCGTGCTCGGTCGCGCGAATCTCGATCTTGACGTCGGGGCCGCCGGCAACCTTGATCTTCTCGCCCCGCACGGAGAGCGGCTTGAGCGCTCCGTCGAATTCGTAGTTCGGGCCGATGACCCGTTCGAGGTAGAGATCCGCGACGTCCGGCCCGAGGTTGGTGAACCCCCAGGCGATGCGGGAATTGTGCCCGATGATCACGCCGGGCAGCCCGGAGAAGCTGTAGCCCGCCACGTCGAAGGGGCACTCGACGCTCACGGCCTCACAGCGCAGGCCGACCTGGTACCACACCGACGGCATCACGGCACCGAGGTGCGGGTCGTTCGCGAGGATCGGCTTGCCGGTATCGGTGTGCGCTCCGGAGATCACCCAGGAGTTGGAGCCGATCTCGCCGCCGGCCGGGCCGAGCAGCTCAGGTACGGAGGCCAGGGCGGCACGCAGTTCGGCCAGGGGAGTGCCGAGCGCGGTCGACAGATCCTGGTCCGATGCGAGAGGGCCGGGCGTCGAGGCGGTGTCGGTGGGGGTGGTGTCGGTCGCGGCGGTGTCGGTGGAACCCTCGTCGGTCGTCTCCGCTGATGCCCCATCAGTGCTCTCGCCTGTTGTCGCGTCGCCTGTCGTAGCGTCGGTGGTTTCGGCCGCCGCCACCGGAACGGCGTTCTCGACGATGGTCGGATGCGTCGCATACGGGTAAGCGGGATGCAGAAGTGCCATGTCGTCGTCAGACAGCGTCGGTGCGAGCAGGGCCCGGTCGATCTCATCGTCGAGGTTCGAACGCAAATCCCAGGCCATCGCCTTGAGCCAGGCAACTGAGTCGGCGGCGGTCCAGGGTTCCGGCGTGTAGTCGGGATTCTGGATGGCGAGGGTCGCGTACTCCAAGGAAAGGTCGGCGCCCTGGTGAGTGGCCAGGTAGGCGTTGACGCCGCGAGCGTAGGCCTCGTAATAGCTGAGGGAGGTGGGATCGAGCAGTTTCACTTCCTGCTCGGCGACGGCGCGCCATCCGAGAGTCCTGACGAAGGTGTCGGTGCCGATCTGGCTCTCGCCGAAGAGTTCAGACAGTCGCCCGGCGGTGACGTGTCGCCGAAAGTCCATTTCCCAGAACCTGTCCTGAGCGTGAACGTAGCCTTCTGCAAGAAACAAATCGGTGGCGGTGGAGGCGACGATCTGCGGGATTCCGGCATTGTCGCGATAGACGGTGACGTCGCCCGCGAGCCCGGGCAGATTCAGGGTGCCCGACAGAGTGGGGAACGACCGGGTCACCGTCCAGGCTCCCAGGCCGGTCGCAATGAGCCCGAGGCTCAGCACGATTCCCAGCGTGATGAACAGCGCCCTCAGTCGACGGGGGCGTCTGCTGCGCGGTGCATCACTTCCCACATCACTCCTTCGTGATAGTCAGGTGTAAGGAGACTACAGAAGAACCGACGCCGGGGGCAGTGGGCCGGTGCTGTTGCCCGAAAACATCGATTCGCTCATCGGCCGGGCTGTTCGGAGATGTTTTGGCGCAGTTGGCGCAATTCCTGATGTTTTGGCGCTGTCATTCAGTGATGTTTGTGGCTGCACCGCGTTGAGGCGTCAGGCAGTGATGCCAATTGCGACGGGGCAGCCGCCCGCGAGAATTGTGCGGATGACGTCGAGGCACTGCGGCATCTGACTGATCACTTGATGCGCGCGAAACCGATGGCAGCGATAGCCGAGGAGCGTCACCTCGGCATCGCGGCGGCTGTCTTCATTTCGCGAGCGCTCGTCGTCGTGCCACTGCCCGCCGTCGAGTTCGATAACGAGCCAGCCGTCGATCAAGAGGTCGACCCTTCCCACCCCGGCAATAGTGACTTGCACATCGACCTGCCAACCCTCTGCCTCTGCGGCCACACGCATCAGACTCTCCAACCCAGAGTCGGCCAGCCCGTTCAGCCGGAAGCGGAGCCTCCTCAGACGACGGGGGAGCATGTCGAACACCCCGGGGAGCTGGTGTGGGCGCAACAGTCGCTTGTTGAGCGCGCTGTCAAAGGATGCGATGACGTCGGGTGCAGGGGCGACACGGGCGTACTGCGCCAGAGCATCGGGCAGCGACATTCGCCACAGTTTCTCGCCGGTGTGCGGGAAATGCTCGTGCACCCACAAGCGGTGTTCGCCCGCGGCGGGCGCGGGCAACCGGCTCCGGCCCTGGAGCGTGCCAATCCACAATCCCGATGAGCGAGTGACCCACACTCCATAACTTGCGAGTGCTGACGAGGCAGCCATGCGTCCGCCGAGGGCAACTGCACGGGTCGCGGCTTGATCGGCACCGGGATGTGCAAGCCAGAAGCGGCGGATCGGCCACAACTGGCGATCGGCAATTGCATGCCCAATGTCGTCGCGTGAGTATCCGAGCTCACGCAATTGAGCTCGGGTGGCGAGATTTCCGCAACGCGACATATCGGCGGAGAGTGAGCGCAGCATCCGTTGAGTATCGATCAACAGGTTTGCGCTGTCGTCCTGAACGGGCGGCGCGGTGGACAAATCGCGGGGGAGCAGACTGTGCAGGATAAGCGGCGCAGCGTCAAAACATCAGAGTCGCTCGGTAGCGCGCCGATCGGTGATGTTTTCGTGCAGGATGTGCAATTCCTGATGTTTCCGTGCCGCCGGGTAGCCCGGCGGCACGTCAAGCAGCGTGCGGGTTAGGCGTGCAGCGCCTCGTTCAACTGGATGCCGCCACCCGAGCGCGGTAGCGCCTCAACGGCACCGCTGATCGAGTTGCGACGGAAGAGCAGGTTCGGCACACCGGAGAGCTCCACGGCTTTGATGCTCTGCATCGCTCCGTCGGCGGTGCGCGGCTCATCGGGCAGCAGAACCTTGGTGCCGGCCGTGACGTAGAGGCCGGCCTCGACCACGGTGTCGTCGCCGATGGAGATTCCGACGCCGGAGTTCGCGCCGAGCAGCGCCCGCGCGCCGATCGCGACGCGCTGGGTTCCGCCGCCCGAGAGCGTGCCCATGATGGATGCGCCGCCACCGATGTCGGCGCCGTCGCCCACGACGACGCCCTGCGAGATGCGCCCCTCAACCATCGAGGCGCCGAGCGTACCGGCATTGAAGTTGACGAAGCCTTCGTGCATCACCGTGGTGCCCGGGGCCAGGTGGGCGCCGAGGCGCACCCGCGAGGCATCCGCGATGCGCACGCGGTCGGGCGTCACGTAGTTGAGCAGCGGCGGAAACTTGTCGACGCTCGTGGCCTGGATGCCGTGGCGCACGAGCGCGGGACGCAGACGGTCGAAGTCGGCGGGCAGCATCGGGCCGGCGTTGGTCCAGACCACGGTCGGCAGATGACCGAAGATGCCATCGAGGTTGATGCTGTTGGGCGCGACGAGCAGGTGGGAGAGCAGGTGCAACCGAAGGTAGGCATCCGCCGTGCTGCGGGGTGCCTCGGTGAGGTCGATCTCGACGGTGATGGCCTCGATGCGCACGGCACGACGGGCGTCATCACCGGCGTGCTCCTCGAGCTCGGCCGGGACGATCCAGCGGTCGCGGCCGGCGGGCAGCTCACCGAGCTGCGGAGACGGGAACCAGGTGTCCAAAACGGTGGAATCCTGGGCGATTGTGGCCAAGCCATACCCCCAGGCGTGCGACGAAACGGGGGAACCTGAAGAGGAAGCTGTGACCATAGCTCTAGATTAGTAGAGTGCCCCAGAACACTGCGCCCAGCGCCTCCGCCGCTCCCACCACCCCGTCAGCTCTCGACCTCACCGCCTCGTCGGTGGAGATTACCCGAGTGCTGTGCGACATCGAGTCGGTATCGGGCAACGAGACTCTGCTGGCCGACCTGATCGAGCAGGCGCTCGCCGGTTACGACCACCTTGAGCTGATTCGAGACGGCGACACGATCGTCGCGCGCACGAATCTCGGCCGCGCCCAGCGCGTCGTGATCGCYGGACACATCGACACCGTTCCGCTGAACAACAACCTGCCCACGCGCACCGAGGTCATCGACGGCGTCGACTACCTCTGGGGCCGCGGAACGGTCGACATGAAGGCCGGCGTCGCCGTGCAGCTGAAGCTCGCGGTGGAGCTGAGCGACCCCTCGGTCGATCTGACCTGGATGTGGTACGACAACGAAGAGGTCGACTCGTCGCTCAACGGTCTCGGCCGCCTCGCACGCAACCGTCCCGATCTTTTCGTCGGCGACTTCGCCATTCTCGGCGAGCCGAGCAACAGCCAGGTCGAAGGCGGCTGCAACGGCACCCTCCGGGTCGAGGTGCGCGCCTTCGGGCTGCGGGCGCACTCCGCGCGCGCCTGGATGGGCGAGAACGCCATCCACAAGATCGCCCCCGTTCTGAACATCCTGGCCGCCTACACTCCGCGTGAGGTCGAGGTCGAGGGGCTCGTCTACCGCGAGGGCTTGAACGCGGTCGGCATCAGCGGCGGCGTCGCCGGCAATGTCATTCCCGACGAGGCAATGGTGCACGTCAACTACCGGTTCGCACCGAGCCGCACCGCCGCAGAAGCGGTGGCCCATCTGCGGGAGCTGTTCGACGGCTTCGAGGTGACCGTCATCGACGAGTCAGAGGGCGCTCGCCCCGGACTCGACGCGCCCCTGGCCCTCGAGTTCCTGGCCGCCGTCGGCGCCCAGCCGCGCCCGAAGTACGGCTGGACGGATGTCGCGCGCTTCTCCGCACTCGGCATCCCGGCCGTCAACTACGGGCCAGGCGACCCGTCGAAAGCACACGCCGACGACGAGCGCGTGGCCATTGCACAGATCGACGAGTGCGAGCGCGGCCTGCGTACCTGGCTGACCGCCGCAGAGCGGTGAGTCAGGACGTGGCCTCGCCCGCGACTTCGCCAGCGATGTCGCCGGCTACCGCTGCCGCGGCATCCGCATTGCCCGCGCGCTGGCGTGCCCGGTACCGGCTGACCCCCTGGTGGGCCAAGGTCATCGTGATCTGGGCGCTGTCCCGCGTCGTCACCACGACCCTGATTCTCATTCTGGCAAGCGTTCAGGGCGACAACCCCTGGACCGGCGCGCATCCCACCTACCTGCAGTTCGCGAACATGTGGGACGGACTCTGGTACAACATCGTCGCCGTCTCCGGCTATCCCTCGGTGTTGCCGGTCACCGATACCGGACACATCGCCGAGAACGCCTGGGCGTTCATGCCCGCCTACCCGATGCTCGTACGGCTGCTGATGCTGATCACCGGGCTCGGCTGGGCCCCGCTCTCGGTGTTCGTGTCGCTGGCCTTCAGCCTGGCTACCGCCCTGCTGTTCTACAAGCTGATGCTCCGCGTGCTTCCCGCATCGACGGCGCTCTTCTCCGTCGTGCTGTTCAGTGTCGCCCCGCTGTCACCGCTGCTGCAATTCGGCTACGCCGAGTCGATGTACCTCTTCTTGCTCACGCTCGCGCTCATGCTGCTGCTCGACCGGCGCTATGCACTGCTCTTCCCGGTGATCGCCGTGATGGCCGTGACGCGGCCGAGCGGCCTCGCCTTCGCCCTGGCGCTTGGCCTGCACGTGATCTACCGCTTCGTTACGCGGCGCAGAGACCCGTTCCCGATGCGTGAACGGATGCTCGCGGCATCCGTCGCCCTCTTCAGCGCGGTGATGGGCTTTGCCTGGCTGCTGGCGGCCTGGGCCGTGACCGGCTCGATGTCGTCGTATACCGACACGGAACTCGCCTGGCGCTCGGCCTACATCGGCTACCAGGAGCTTGTGCCGTTCACCGCCTGGTTCCAGAGCGGGGGCTGGTGGCTCGGCCAGCCGTTCGGCTCGATCGTCGTGATCGCACTCATCCTGGCCTTCACCATCTTCATGTTCTCGCCGCCGGTTCGAAGGCTCGGGGTCGATCTGCGTTTCTGGGTGGCGAGCTACGCGCTCTACCTGCTCGCGGTGTTCTTTCCGCAGTCGAGCACATTCCGGTTGCTCATGCCGATGTTTCCGCTGCTCGGCGCGATCGCGATCCCGCGCAACCTGGCCTATCGAATCGCTCTGGTCGTGCTCGGAATCGCTGGTCAGTGGGGGTGGCTTCTGATCGCCTGGGGTGTCGACGGCGCCGACTGGACACCGCCGTGATTATCGGTTAGCGCCTGGGATGGTCGATAATAGAACCAAACGAATGGAAGGGGAGTTCATGGCGGCCATGAAGCCACGGACCGGAGACGGACCAATGGAGGCTGTAAAGGAGGGGCGCCTCATCATCGTGCGGGTACCGCTCGAAGGGGGAGGTCGGCTCGTCGTCTCTGTGAACGACGCTGAGGCCAAGGAGCTTCACGATGCACTTGCTGGGGTTGTCAACCCGGCCAGCTAGCCACAAGATTCACGAAGAACGGCTGCGCGATGACTGCGCAGCCGTTTTTTTGTGCCCAGATTCTGTATCAGGTTCGTGTATCCGGTCGAGCTCGAGGCGTAGAAAACGGCTGCGCGATGACGCGCAGCCGTTTCTGTGTGCCGGGGGTCAGGCGCGAATCTTGGTGATCTGAAGCAGGCCGTCGCCGACGGGGGAGAGCGCGCTGACCACGGCGTTGGAGGCGGCGATCTCGGTCACCAGGGTGCGGAATCCGGTCGCGACGTCATCGCGCTGGGCGGGGTCAGAGACCCGGCCGCGCCAGAGAGCGTGGGCCACGAGCACGGTTCCGCCCGGGCGAGCGAGGCGCAGACCGTGTTCGACGTATTCGATGACCGACTGCGGGTCGGCGTCGATGAAGACGATGTCGTAGGAGTTCTCGTTCATCCGCGGCAGCACATCAGCGGCCTTGCCGGTGATCAGGCGCACGCGCTTGGCCGGGATGCCCGCATCGAGAAAATGCGCGCGAGCGTGCTGCTGGTGGTCGACCTCGGTGTCGATCGAGGTGAGCGTGGCACCGGGGGCGCCGGAGAGCAACCAGATACCGGAGACGCCGGCACCGGTTCCCACCTCGAGAATGTTCAGGGCACCGGTCGCCGCGGCGAGCACGGCAGTCTGCGCGCCAACGGCGGGGGAGATCGCGTCGATGCCGAGTTCCAGCGACTGTGCTCTGGCGCGGGCCACAGCATCGGATTCGACGACCAGGTCGTCGGAAAATTTCCAGTTCAGTTCTTTTTCAGACACGTCGCACTCCAGTAGATGTATGGGATAAGCCTATTGCCGCCGGGCCAATGGTTCGGGGAGGCCTCGCCGCGGGTTATTCTGAACTCATGTTTGGTTTGACGTTCGAGAAGGTGCTGATCATCGGGGTCATCGCTGCCTTCCTGATCGGTCCCGACAAGCTGCCGCACTACACGGCCCAGTTGGCTCGGCTTGTGCGCAGCCTTCGTGACATGGCGAACGGTGCCAAGGATCGCATGCGCGACGAGATGGGTCCAGAGTTCGACGACCTTGACTGGAAGAAACTTGATCCTCGGCAGTACGACCCGCGCCGCATCATCCGTGAAGCGCTGACCGACGACACCACAGTTTCGTCCACGGCGACGGAAGCCGCTGTCATCACCCGGAGCCCGAACCCCGAAGGCGCTTACCTGCAGCGAAAGCGTGCCAAAGAGGCCTCTCTCGCGGCATCGGAGCCCACGCCGTTCGACTCTGAGGCGACCTAGCCGCCATCGGTGGTTGAGGAGCACGCGACGAAGGAGCGCCCGTCTCGAAACCAGCGCGAGCCAACCTCCGAGCTGTGGTGTGTCTGAGGATCGGCTTGCGAGGCCTCGAGACATGGGCTTGCTTCGCTCTCTCGTTCCTTGACCAGGCGAGACGACGGACGCCGACCGTGCGCCGATGCCGTCGATGGGGAGCGACAGCCGATCATCGGCGACCAGGGCAGCACGGTGAGCACCGGCATCAGCTCAAGCACGGGCATCGCTTTCCCGGAGGACGGTACTGTGAAGATCCGCTCATATGATCTACAACAGGGGAAGAAAGATGATCCAAAGCACAGAACCGCTCGTTCGTCGACGTCGGCTGGGGGGATGGCCGGCACGGGTGCTGGCGACCGTCGCGCTTGCGGGTGTGCTTACGCTGAGCGTGTCCGCGGCCTCGGCCGACAGTGTCGTGGCCACCATTCCAAATGCTGGGGGGCCCGGGGGCGGCGGCTACAGCGGCAGCCAGACGGCCATGAGCTCGGATGGGACTCGGCTGTATGTGAGCCAGGGAAGCACCATCGCCGTGATCGATACCGCGACGAGAGCGCAGATCGCTTCGATCGCGGTCCCGGGGCCGGTCGCGGGCCTCGCCGTCTCTCCCGACGGATCGCGCCTCTACTTGACGCAGGGCGGGACGGATTCCGTCGCCGTCGTCGACACGGCGACGCGTGCGATCGTCGCCACCGTGCCCGTCGGGGACAATCCCGCCGGCATCGCCGTTTCCCCGAATGGCTCGCGGATCTACGTGGTGAACGTCAACGGCCCCGGGATCGTGTCGATGTCCGTGGTCGACACTGCCTCGAACACGTTGCTCGCCTCGATCCCGAGCGGTGGCCAGCCACGGAGCGTGGCCGTGTCACCGGACGGCAGCCGCGTGTACATGGTCCACTACTCCCCCCTCAAGCACGACATCGCCGTCGTCGATACCGCCACGAACGCTATCGTCGCGACGATCCTCACTGGCCCGTCCACGAATCGTGTCGATGGAGTCGCGTTCGCCCCGGACGGCTCGCTCATGTATGCGGCGAGCCCCGATGCCGACACGCTGTCGCTGATTGACACGGCGACGAACACCATTACGACGAGCATCCCGGTGGGAGATGGACCAGCGGATGTCGCGGTCACGCCAGACGGTACCCGCGCGTACGTGACGAACACCACCGCCGGAACGGTCTCAGTCATCGACCTCGCGACAAATGCGGTTGTCCAAACTGTTCCAGTGGCGGCTGGTCCGCGGGGGATCACCATCACGCCCGATGGTCGCCACGCCTACGTTGCCGGCACGACGGATGTCTCGGTGCTCGCGCTCGACACCTTCCCCGCGATCGTCACCGCCACCCTGCCCGACGGCACGGTGGACGCTGAGTATGCAGCGAACGTCGAGACGACGGGTTCCCCCGCCCCGCAGGTCACCATCACCGCAGGCACCCTGCCGCCCGGCCTTACCCTCGATCCCCTGACGGGCGACCTCACAGGAACGCCGACGAGCACCGGTACCTATATGTTCACGGTCACCGCGCTGAGCACGGTGAGCGGCATCGTCTCCACCGTCACGCGCGAGTACACCGTGACGATCGCCGATCCGACGACAGCACCCACAGCGCCGCTGAATCTCGCGGCCGAGCTCGATGGCGGCGCCGCCGACCTGACCTGGACTGCACCGACGTCTGATGGCGGATCACCCATCGTCGGCTACCGGATCGAGCGCAGCATCGACGGCGGCCCGTTCAGCGCCATCGTCGACGACACTGGCTCACCCGACACGGCGTACACCGACGCCGAGATCGACGAGGGCGTCGTCTACACCTACCGGGTATACGCCCTCAACGCCGTCGGGCAGAGCGACCCGTCGAACGAGGCATTCGTCGATGTGCCCGGCGCCATCGCCCCGGGAAGCGGCACCGGCGGCAGTGAGCAGCCATCGCGTGGAGCGCTCGCCAGCACCGGCACCAACGCGATCTTGCCCGGCCTCGCCACCGCTGCGCTGCTGCTCGCGCTGGCTGGTGGCGCCCTCCTGGTGCAACGCCGACTCTCGGGGCCAACGCGCGACTAATCCCCGCCGAGCCGCCCGAGGACCCCGGCGATGGTACTCCTCTTCGTCGCCGGGGCCTTGGTTTCTCAGCAGCTCCCAGCCTGACATCGGCGGAACGGTTCAGCCGAACTCGATCACCCGCAGGCTCAACCAGAGCAGCAAGGTGTCATCGGGATTGTCGAGATCGATGCCGAACAGCTCGTGAGCCCGGCGCAACCGGTAGCGCAGCGTGTTCTGGTGGAGCGAAAGCCGGGTGGCGGTGACCGCCGAGTCCCGGCCACAGCTCAGATACGTCAGCAGCGTGTGCGCATAGTCGGAGCCGGTGCGCCGATCGTGCTCCACCAGACCGGTGGCCTGCGGCGACGCCAGATGAGCGGTGTCCCGAAAGACCTGCGCAAGTTCGAGGATGCTCAATTGGCTGCGCACCTCGACGGCACTGGCGACGGATGCCGCGCCCGGCCGGTCGGAGCGCAGCAGGAGCACCAGGTCGGCGTCGTGACGCGAACGGCTGATCTGACCGAGGGAGTGCGCGGCTGACCCGATCGATGCGAGCACCTCGACCTGCAACGAAGACGCAGCCCGCCCGACCAAGCGCTCCGCCATCGCCCGAGTGCGTTCGGCGCCCGCTGCGGATCCGGTGAACAGCGAGTAGACGGTGTTTCCGATGACCACGCACTCGGTGCCCTGCTGGTGCGCCTCGCACTGCATGGCGATCAGATCGATCAGCCGCCCCATCCGGGTCTCCTCGCCCACCGAGGTGAACCGGGGTTGGAAAGCCACAACAATCGACCCGCTGTCGGTGTCGATGCCCAGCTGGTCGACGATGAGCCGCGAGTCCTCGCCGCCCTCGAGGAGCCGCCGCAGCAGGTCGCCGCGCTGCTGTTTGGCGAGATCTGCGGCATTGCGGGCGTGAAGCATGTGAAGGGCGGCGATGTCGGCGGCGCGCTCGAGCGCCCGGTGGTCCTCCGCATCGAACTCGCCATGCGCATCGACAACCCAGATCGAGCCGAGCGGTTGCGACCCGGCCCGCACGGCTACCGCCAGCCGGTCGAGTGCAGGGGGAACGCCCGGCACGTGCACGGCTCCGGTTGCCCGGAACATCTCGGCGTACTGCTCGGCGTTCTCGGGAAGGAACGGCACCTGCCGCCCCAGGATGCCGACCCGGCGGTCCTCATCGATCGGCTGGTCGGCGATTGTCGAATAGGCCAGCACCCGTTCCTGCAAGTCCTCGATGGCCGTCGCGCCGCCCACGAGCGCGGCAATCGAGTTGGCGAGGGCAAAAAGGTCGCCGACGGCCAGGCTCGAGAAGGAGCTGGCCGATTCGGCGCTGGTCGCGAGTGCCGACGCGATCAACACATCGGCCTGTCGCCAGTCGATCTCGTCGTCGGCGACAATGAGCGCGATCTGGGCGGCATCCGCGATCGCGGCCAGCGGTCCCAGATCATGGCTGAGCGACTTCACCACGACGGCACCAAAGCCGTGTGCCGCCGCCGCGCGAACAACCTCGGCGGTTTCGGGCGCACCCGGATGCAGGCCGATTCCGAGCAACACCCCGTCGGGAGCGCCGGTGAGCGGGGCCCAGCGCTCGTAGAGGGTGGGCTTGACGCGCGCCAGTACCGGTTCGGTGCCGATCGTGGCGAGATGCAGCCCTGAACCGTCTAAGACGAGCAGGAGTTCACCGACCCTCAGCCCGCTCGGTGCTGCGGTCGGTGCCGCCGTCGGTGCTGTTTTTGACGTCGTCGCTTCGGCATCCATTGGTCCACCGTACGGGAGCATTGTGCTGCACAACAGTGCGGCCGTGAAATCTTTGTGCCGCACGCCGACGACGCCGGGACATCGATCGATCACACTGATCGCATGCTCCAGAACGTCGATCTCCTCTCGCTCGCCGCCCAGGCCGCGAATGCCGCTGCTCACGCGGCCGAAGCCTCACGGATGCGCCTGGTCGACGAACACGAGATGTCGCGCTTGCGAGACGTCGCCGACCTGCTCATCTCGGTGTGGGGCACCTCAGAGCACGGTGCTCCGATTCCCGCCGACCTGTTGCGCAGCATCAGCCACTCCGGCTGCAACGTCAGCACGGCCTACGACGCCGCCGGAGTCTTGTCGGGAGCCGCGGTGGGCATCGTGTCGCCCGATCGCGACTCGGTCTACTCGCTGATCGCCGGCGTGCGCCGCGGGCTGGCCGATGCCGGCGTCGGCTTCGCGCTCAAGCAGCACCAACGGGCCTGGGCGCTGGCACGAGGACTGACCACCATGGAATGGACCTTCGACCCGCTGGTCAGCCGCAACGCCCGGTTCAACTTGACCAAACTCGGTGCCACGGCCTCGGAGTACATCCCGAACTTCTACGGGGTGATGGACGACGAGATCAATGCCAATGATGAGACGGATCGTCTCGTCGCGATCTGGTCGTTGACGAGCGAGCAGGCAATCGCGTGCAGCGAACGGCGACCCGAGACGGTGGAGCTGCCTGAATTCGGCCCGGGCGACGTGCGGGCCGTTGGGCCTGACGGGCAGCCGGTGCTGATTGAAGCGGACGGCTTTGGCTGGTGCAGAGTTCCGACCGACATCGTCGCTCTGCGCGTCAGTGATCCGGCTGCCGCAGCGGCATGGCGCCAGGGCATCCGCACGATTCTGACCAGCGCTTTCGACAGCGGTTCGGTCGCACGCGGCGTGACCCGAACGGGCTGGTACCGACTCGACAGCCCACACGACAGCTCACGCGACAGCCCACACGACAGCCCACACGACGGCTCCCACGACAACTCACGCGATAACGGAGGACAAGCATGAAGATCGAGAACATCGAGATGCGTCGGGTGACGTTGCCGCTCGTGACACCATTTCGCACGTCGTTCGGAACCGCGTATGAACGCGAGACCACGCTCGTGCGGGTCACCACGGCGAACGCCGAGGGCTGGGCCGAACATGCCGCAGAACCCGACCCGCTCTACAGCTCTGAGTTTCTCGACGGCGGTGATCTCGTCATCCGTGACCACCTGATCCCGCGGCTCCAAGCGCTCGGCGACCGGCTCACGGCCGATCGGGTCGCCACCGCGCTCGCCCCGGTCAAAGGGCACCCGATGTCGAAGGCCGTGCTCGAGACCGCCATCCTGGATGCCCAGCTCAAGGAAACCGGCGTCTCCTTCGGCGATCATCTCGGCGCCGTGCATGAGCGTGTGCCGGCCGGAGTCTCGGTGGGAATCATGGACTCACACGAGGAGCTTCTCGATGCCGTCGGCCGCTACCTGGACGAGGGCTACCTGCGGATCAAGTTGAAGATCGAGCCCGGTTGGGATGTTGTGCCGGTGCGCGCGGTGCGTGAAAGATTCGGCGATGACGTGCTGCTCCAGGTCGACGCCAATACCGCGTACACCCTCGCCGACGCCCGGCATCTGGCCCAACTCGACCCGTTCAACCTGCTCCTGATCGAGCAGCCGCTGCCCGAAGACGACCTGCTCGGACACGCCGGCCTGGCCAAGCTCATCACCACCCCGGTCTGTCTGGACGAGTCGATCGAATCCGCCCGCGACGCGGCAGCCGCCATCGCGCTCGGCGCCTGCAGCGTGATCAACGTCAAGCCGGCGCGCGTCGGCGGGTACCTCGAAGCCCGGCGCATCCACGATGTCGCCGCGGCGAACGGGGTTCCGGTCTGGTGCGGCGGGATGCTGGAGACCGGCATCGGCCGCGCGGCCAACGTGGCCCTTGCCGCACTGCCGAACTTCGTGATGCCCGGCGACACCTCGGCGTCGAACCGGTATTACACGCAGGATCTGACCGCCCCGTTCGTGTTGGAGGACGGCCACCTGGCTGTGCCCACCGGCCCCGGCATCGGCGTCGACGTGTTGCCCGACGTACTGAACGAGCTGACGACCAGGACGACCGACATCCGTTTCTAGCCCCTGTCGCCCCACGCAGCACAAACTCGGTCGACCGCCCCGCACAGCCCCCCCCCGAATTGCCCCACCCGACACCCGTGACGTGCCGACCGATGACGTTCAGCACCTCGCACACAACCCAGGAGTGCCGCATATGAAAACCTCAGCTCGCCACCAATTCTCCGTCACGATCGCCGCAGCACTCGGCCTCGCCGCCGCCCTCGCGTTGTCGGCCTGTTCGGCGACGGGAGACCCGGCCCCGACGTCGGCTCCGCCGGCCGCCGACGTCGACCCGGCAGCATCCGCCGCGCTGCCTGCCGCATTCAAGGAGGCGGGAGTGATCAATGTCGCCTCCGACATCCCGTTCCCGCCGATGGAGATGTTCGACGAGAACCAGAACCTCACCGGATTCGACTACGATCTCGCGCAGGCCCTCGGCGCACGGCTCGGCGTGAAAATGGAGCTGCAGACGCAGGCCTTCGACAGCATCATCCCCTCGCTGCAGTCGGGCAAGCACGACGTGATCATGTCGGGCATGAACGACACCCAGGAGCGTCAGAAGACCCTCGACTTCGTCGCCTACATGCACGCCGGCTTCTCGATTCTGGTGATGGCCGGCAACCCGGAGAACATCACGACGGTGCTCGACCTCTGCGGCAAGGATGTCGCGGTGCAGAAGGCGACGGTGCAGGCCGAGATCTTGCACGGCTACGACGAGCAGTGCATCGCGGCCGGGTCCACGCCGATCAAGACCATGGAACTGCCGATCGAGACCGACGTGCAGACCGCCGTGCGCTCGGGCAAGGCCGTCGCGGATGTCGTCGACTCCGCTGTCGCCGCGTACGCCGCGCAGACCGCCGGCGACGGGGAGATCTTCGATGTCGTCAAGGACCCCGACAACCCGTCGGGCTACAACCCGCTCTACACGGGTATCGGCATCCTGAAGAAGAACAACGACCTCGCGCAGGCGTTGAACCTGGCCATGGAGGCGGTCATCGCCGACGGCACCTACGAGAGCATCCTGGCGAAATACGACCTCACCGACTTCGGCATCGACGCTGCCGGCATCAACCTCGGGAAGTGACCTGATGTCCACTGCCCTGACGAGCGAGCGGCCGCCGGAGGTGAACACCGACGGGGTCGACCCTGACGACATCGTCGCCGTGCCTCTGCGGCATCCATGGCGATGGGTGGTGGCGGTACTGCTGCTGGCCACCCTGGTCACCCTGGCCGTCTCCCTCTGGGAGAACGAGAACGTGCACCACCCGACGATCAGCGAGTTTCTGTTCAACCCGCGCATCCTCTCCGGTGTGGTGCTCACCCTGGTGATCACCGTCATCGCGATGGTCGTCTCGTCGGTGCTCGGCGTGCTGATTGCCGTGATGCGGCTCTCCAATAACCCGGTGATGAACGTGCTGGCCTGGTCGTATGTGTGGGTGTTCCGGGGCACGCCGCTGCTGATCCAGATCGTGTTCTGGGGTTATCTCGGCCTGCTCTACGCCCAGATTTCGCTCGGCGTTCCGTTCACCGACTTCACCCTCTTCTCGATCGACACGAACACGTTGATCCCGGCGTTCACCGCCGGCCTGCTCGCACTCACGCTTAACCAGGCGGCGTACTCGGCGGAGATCATCCGGGCCGGGATGCTGTCGGTCGATCAGGGTCAGTATGAGGCCGCGTACTCGGTGGGCATGAGCCCCACCTTCACCCTGTTCAAGGTGGTGCTGCCGCAGGCCATGCGGGTGATCATCCCGCCGATGGGCAACGAGACCATCTCGATGCTCAAGAACACCTCACTGCTGTCGGTGATCGCGGTGCTCGAGCTGTACACGGTCGCCACCCAGATCTCGTCGCAGAACCTGCGTCAGGTGGAACTGCTCATCGTCGTCAGTTGCTGGTACCTGTTCCTGACCTCGGTGCTGTCGATTCCGCAGTACTACCTGGAGCGTCATTACGGGCGCGGGAATGCGCGCAGCCTGCCGCCGACCCCGATCCAACGGGTCAGGGCCGCGCTCGGACGCGGCCGCCCGGCCGGCATCGTTCCCGACCCCATCAATCCCGCGCAGGTCGTCACCAAAGGGGCCCACTCATGACCGAGACGCTACAGTCCAGTTCGGCCACAAACATCCCGGCCCCGCCCGCACCGGTACCGTTGCTCTCGGCCCGCAAGGTGCGCAAGAGCTTCGGCGGCGTGCAGGTGCTGAAGGGGATCACGCTCAGCGTCAACGCCGGCGAGGTGATGTGTCTGCTGGGCCCGTCGGGCTCCGGAAAGTCCACGTTTCTGCGCTGCATCAACCACCTCGAACGTATCGACGGCGGCCGTATTTCGGTCGATGGGGAACTGATCGGCTACGCGCAGCGGCAGAACCGCATTTATGAGATGAATCCGCGGGAGGTGGCACGGCAGCGCCGCGGCATTGGAATGGTGTTCCAACGGTTCAATCTCTTTCCGCACATGACGGCGCTCGAGAATGTCACCGTCGCGCCGATCGGAGTGAAGAAGCTGCCGAAGCAGCAGGCGACGCAGCGCGGGCTCGACCTGCTCGACCGGGTCGGCCTGGTCGATCTCGCCCAGTCGTATCCGACGCAGCTGTCGGGTGGGCAGCAGCAGCGGGTGGCGATCGCCCGGTCACTCGCGATGGACCCGAAGCTGCTGCTCTTCGATGAGCCGACGAGTGCGCTCGACCCCGAACTTGTCGGCGATGTGCTCGACGTGATGCGCGCGCTCGCCGCCGACGGAATGACCATGATCGTTGTCACCCACGAGATCGGTTTCGCCCGCGGGGCTGCTGACTCGGTCGTCTTCATGGACGGGGGAGTCGTCGTGGAATCCGGGCCGCCGGCCAGCGTGCTCGACAATCCGCAGAACGAGCGCACGAAGGCGTTTCTGAATAGTGTGATGTAGCGCGGCCTAGCGCCGGCGAACCGCCTTCAGCACACCGGCCAGCAACACCATCGGACCGGCCAGCTGCGCAAACTCATGACCGAAACGCGGCAACTGCAACAGCCCCGTCGCACGCGAAACCGTGATCGCGTCGACGAAGCGCAGCAGCCCCTCCGGGCCATTGCGGCGGCCGAGGCCCGACTGCTTGATGCCGCCCATCGGCGCGGCCACCGACGAGAACGAGCCGCGGTAACCCTCATTCACGTTCACGCTGCCGGCTTCCAGAGCTGTCGCCACCCGGAGCCCGCGCTGGGGCGAGCCGGAGAAGACCGAGGCGTTCAGTCCGTAGTTGCTGTCGTTGGCGGCGAGAATCGCCTCCTGCTCCGAGTCGACGATCGACACCGAGACGACCGGGCCGAACGTCTCTGACGCGAAGCAGTCCATCTCCGGAGTGACGCCGGTGAGCACCGTCGGTTCGAAGAAGAACGGTCCGAGATCGGGTCGGGCCCGCCCGCCCGCCTGCACCGTGGCGCCCTGGTCGACGGCGTTCTTCACGTGGGCCGTGACCCGGTCGAGCTGGGCTTGTGAGGTGAGGGAGCCGACGTCCGCCGTGTAGTCGAACGCCGAACCGAGCGCGAGGTTCTTCGTCGTGGCCACGAACTCGTCGAGGAAGCGGGCGGCGACACCGCGCTCGACATAGATGCGCTCGGTCGAGACGCAGAGCTGACCGAGCGACGAGAAGCAGGCGGATGCCGCATTCACGGCCGCCTTCGTCGGGTCGACGTCGTCGAGAATGATCAACGGGTTCTTGCCGCCGAGCTCCAGCGAGGCGCCGGTCAGGGTGGTCGCGGCCTGTGCGGCAACGATCTTGCCGGTGGCGGTCGACCCGGTGAAGCAGATGTAGTCGGCATCCTGGGTGACGGCGCCGCCGATCGAGGGGCCGTCACCGGTGACGATCGCCCAGAGCTGCTCGGGCACTCCGGCGTCGATGAACGCGCGGCGCAGGGCGAGGATGGACAACGCGCCCTGGTTGTCGGCCTTCTGCACGACGCCGCAGCCAGCCGCGAGGGCGGGAACGACATCCATGGCGGCCAGGCTGAACGGGTAGTTCCACGGCGTGATCACGCCGGCGACGCCCTTGGGCCGGTAGCGCACGCGCGTGGTGATGACGAGGGGAATGCCGGCCCGGCGCCGCCCGCCGCGGAGCACGCCGTATGCGGCGAGAGCGTTGAAGCGGGTGACGGAGGCGGCCTGGAAGACTTCCTCGAAGGCTTGGCCGCGTGTCTTGCCGGTTTCGGCCTGCAGGGTGTCAAGAAACAGCTCCCGGCGCTGCAGCAGCAGATCGTGGGCACGCAACAGAACCGCGCGGCGGTGCGCGAATCCGGCCCGCGCCCAGGCGATCTGGGCCAGCCGAGCGCGGGAGTAGGCATCCTGCACATCGCTCACACTGCTCGTGGGAAGGTCGTGCAGCAGAGTTCCGGTGAACGGTGCGATGACCGGCACCGACTCTCCCGACGTGGTGGTGACGTCGCGGGTGAGTTCAGAGGTGAGCGTGTGTTCCAGCAGGGAGGCGGGCATGACGGTCAGTCTAGGTCAACTGACCCACTTGGTGGCAGGGAGTTTCTAGCGAAGAAGTTCTGGCTGGGTTTTGAGTCGACCGAGGTGCACGCGGACGCCTGCACGAACTTGGCAGGATTTCGACGGCCCGATCGATTGTGCACGCGCCGGCGAATCGCCAGGCTGTCAGGATGACGACCCAATACCGAGCCAGCTTCGATGCGACAGTGACCTTTTCGAACAGGGGCGGCCTGAGCGCCGAGGGATTCCGGGTCGACATCCCGTCCCGCGAGACGTCGACGGATGAGATCGGCGCGCTCTTCGTCGCCTCGCTCGGTTTGCTCATGGCCGAGTCGGTGACGCTGCGCAATGTCGAGATCGTCGCCGAACCGCACAAAGGCACGCGCGGGGGACCGAGCGATGCGGCCGCGGCCGGCGACGCGCGACGTGCTGGCGGCCAGGCCGCTTCGGCTCCGAAGCGTTTCGTCGAGCTGAGCCATGTCATCCGGGCGGGGGAAACGACCTACCCCGGCCTTCCTGCGCCGGAGACCACCCCGCACCTCACCCGGGAGGCCTCACGAAGCCTCTATGCGGAGGGCACCGAGTTCGCCATCGACCGCATCTCGATGGTCGGCAACACAGGCACCTACCTGGACAGCCCGTTTCATCGCTACGCGGACGGGGCGGACCTCGCCGGAGTGCCGTTGACGCGACTCGTGGATCTTCCCGTTGTGGTCGTCCGCACGGGCGGAAGCGGCGCGCGGGCCGTGGACGTCGGCCACCTTGCGGCATTCGACGTCAGCGGATGCGCGGTGCTCCTGCACACGGGAGGCGACCGCGACTGGGCACAGCCGAGCTACGCCGTCGACGCTCCGTACCTCACCGAGGCGGGCGCGCGGTGGCTCGTCGAGCACGATGTGGCGCTCGTCGGGATCGATTCGGTCAACATCGACGACACCAGCAGTGGGGGCGCGCGACCGGCGCACAGTCTGCTGCTCGCCGCGGGCATCCCCATCGTCGAACATCTCACCGGGCTCGGAGACTTGCCCCCACACGGGGCCACCTTCACGGCCGCGCCGCCGCTCGTCGAGGCATTCGGCACGTTTCCGGTGCGGGCCTACGCGACCGTTCCCGTCGGATAGTCTCGGCCAGCCTCCGCCTCGGCCTTCGCAGCCTCCGCCTTCGCCGCTCGGTGAGCCTGGGCCTTTCTCACGGCGGCCCGCGCGGCCTTGTTCATCGTGGTGCTGGCCTTCTTCGCGCCTGCAAACTCGGTGCCGAGCAGCGCCAGGCCGCCGAGGGCGATCAGGGAGCCGGGACCAGGCAGAGGGATGAGGAGTACCCCGAGTACGACGGTTCCGGCACCGGTGACACCAACCGTCGTGCGATAGACCCGATTGGCCGTGGGATGGCGGCCGATACCGGCGCGCACACTCGTGAAAGCGCGGGCCGCGGGGCCTCTCCGCGGCGGAGTGTCTGCTGTGGACTCGCCGCCGACCGGGGGAGTACCGAAGTTGGACTCGGTCGCCGGACGCTGACGTGGCTGCATGCCTTCATCGTAGCCAGCCGCACCGCGTGCATGCCGACGGCGGTGAGATCCAGCTGTGGGTGTGCGCAGGCCCCCGGGAGTGATGCCGGTGCCCAGGGCTGAACATTATTGTGCGCTGCGGGCCCGGGATTTGCCCGAGATCAGGCTGGGCGCGGGCTATCCCGGCTGGCGAGGAGTATTACGCGCGCCCAGGGGGATAGACCGCGCCGGCGCGAGGCAGAACAACGCAAGGCGGAGCAACGCGAGGCAGCAAGCGGATGTCCCGGCCGCGACCCTAGAACCGCGGACTGATCCCGAGACTGCGCCCGGCCAAACCGCGGGAGCGCGTCGCCAGCTTCGCAGCGACCGACTCAATCGCGACGGCCGCCGGATCGGACGGGTCGGCCAGCACGACGGGTGCACCGGTGTCGCCACCGGTCCGCAACGCCACGCTGAGCGGCACCTGCGCGAGCAGCGGCACCGGGCTGTCCTGGCCGGCCGAGAGTCGCCGGGCGACCTCCTCGCCGCCGCCTGAGCCGAACAGCTCGAGCACGGTCCCGTCGGCCTGCGCGAGGCCCGACATGTTCTCGATCACGCCATAAATGGTCTGACCGGTCTGCCGCGCCACGATTCCGCTGCGCTCCGCGACATCGGCCGCTGCGGCCTGCGGAGTCGTCACGACGAGTACGTCGGCGTGGGGGAGCAGCTGGCCGACCGAGATGGCGACGTCGCCGGTGCCGGGCGGCAGATCCAGCAACAGGATGTCCAGATCGCCGAAGTAGACATCCGTCAGAAACTGGGTGATCGTGCGGTGCAGCATCGGCCCGCGCCAGGCGACTGCCGCCGCGGCATCATCGATGAACATCCCGATCGAGATGACCTTCACATCGTGCGCGACTGGCGGCAGGATCATGTCGCCGACCTGCGTCGGCTTCACGGACAGACGCGAACCGCCCTCTGAGCTGTCGACGAGACCGAGCAGACCGGGGATGGAGAACCCGTAGACATCCGCGTCGATGATGCCGACGGCCAGGCCACGTTTCGCCAACGCGACGGCGAGGTTCGCGGTGATCGTCGACTTGCCGACACCGCCCTTGCCGCTGGTCACCGCGTAGACGCGGGTCAGCGAATCGGGCCCGAACGGGTTGCTGCGCACGGCTTTGTCGCCGCGCAGTTTCTCGGTGAGCGCCTGCCGTTGTTCGCGGGTCATCACCGACACCTCGACCGTGGCGTTGCCGGCGCCGGCCACGGACTCGGCGGCTTTCAGCACATCCGATTCGATGCGTGTCGCCGCCGGGCACCCGGCAATCGTCAAACGGATGCCGACGGTCACCTGCCCGGCGGCATCCTCGCTCACGCCGGCCACCATATCGAGATCGGTGATCGGTTTGCGGATCTCCGGATCGATGACGCCGGCCAGTGCGGCCAGCACGCGCTCATTAAGCACTCGTCGAACGCTCGGTCAGAGCAGCGGCTGCAGCGGCAGAAGTAGTAGTAGTCGCGGCGGTCGATTCGTCGGCCTCGGCCAGCGCCTCCTGGTCGCGCTCGTCGAGGTGCTCGATCAGGCTGCGGAGTTCGGCACGAATGAAGTCTTTCGACGCCATGTCCTTGATCGCGAGCCGCAGGGCAACGACTTCGCGGGCGAGGTACTCGGTGTCGGCGAGGTTGCGCTCGGCGCGCTGACGGTCCTGCTCGATCTGCACGCGGTCACGGTCATCCTGCCGGTTCTGCGCGAGCAGGATCATCGGGGCCGCGTAGGACGCCTGCAGCGAGAGCATCAAGGTCAGCGCGATGAAGCCGAGCGCGATCGAGTCGAAGCGCAGCTGCTCGGGTGCCAGGGTGTTCCACAGCATCCAACCGACGGCGAAAACCGTCAGCCCGACGAGAAACCAGGGAGTGCCCATGCCGCGGGCGATCGACTCGGTGAAACGACCGAACCGGTCGCTGCCCGGTCCCCGGGTGGGAAAAGTGCTCTGACGCAGCCCCTTGGGCGTGTCGAGGCGGATGTCTGACTTGTTAGCTCGTGCCACGTCGACTCCTCCTTCCGCCCGGAACTGGGCCCTTCGCGTCTTGTCCGCCCGGAAGCGGGATGCTGCCGGTGGCCAGCATCGTGCGTGCGGCAGCGCGACGTCTTACGTCGTCGTTGCCGTCCTGACTTCGCCAGTCATCCGGGAGCAGATAGTCGAGAACGTCATCAATTGTCACCACCCCGACGAGGCGATGGTTGTCGTCGACGACAGGCACGGACACTAAATCGTAGCTGGCCAGGATGCGTGACACCTCAGCGGCCGACGTGTCGGCGGTCACGGGCTCGAGGCCAGAGTCGAGCAACGTGCCGAGCCGTTCGTGCGGCGGGTAACGCAGCATCCGCTGAAAATGCACCATGCCGAGAAAGCGGCCGGTCGGCGCCTCGTACGGCGGCAGTGTGACGCAGATCGCGGCACCGAGCGCGGGAGCGAGGTCATGGCGACGGATGAGGGCGAGGCCTTCGGCGACCGTCGCGTCGGCCGAGACGATGATCGGCTCGGTGGTCATCAGGCCGCCGGCGGTGTCGGGGGCGTAGGAGAGCAGAAAACGCACGTCTTCTGCCTCTTCGGGCTCCATCAGGTCGAGCAACTGCTCGCCGCGGCCTTCGGGCAGCTGCGCGATCAAGTCGGCGGCATCGTCGGGCTGCATGTGGTCGAGCACGTCAGCGGCACGGGCGTCACCGAGGGTGGCGAGGATGCCGACCTGGTCGGTTTCCGGCATCTCCTCGAGCACGTCGGCGAGGCGGTCATCGGAGAGCTCTCCGGCCACTTCGTACATGCGCTCTTCGGGCAGATCGAGCAGGGTGTTGGCGAGGTCGGCCGGCTTGAGATCGGAGTAGGTGGCGATGAGCTGCTCGGCCGACTGGGCTTCGCCCACGGTCGACTTCTCACGCACCTCGCCCCAGGTCGTGAACACCGTCGCACCCTTGGCGAACGGTGACGCACTGGTCTTGGGCCGGCGCACGAACAGCTGGCTGATCGCCCATTCGCCCTGGTCGGTCTCTTCAATCGCAACATCTTCGACCGTGGCGTCGCCGGAACCGTCGTTGAACAGCACCTTGCGACCGAGCATCTCGGCGATGACGCGCACTTCGCCGCCGCGCTGCTCGAACCGGCGCACATTGATCAGACCCGTGGTGATGATCTGGCCGCTGCCGATGCTCGTCACTCGGCCGATCGGCAAAAAGACGCGACGCTTGCCGGGGATCTCAACGATGAGGCCGACTACCCGGGGCGGGTCGCTTTTTCGGTACACGACAAGCACATCGCGCACCTTTCCGACCCGATCCCCAGCGGGGTCGAAAACGGTGCAACCGGCCAAGCGGGCGACGAAGACTCTGGAGGCACTCACAGTACAAATGTAGGCCACTCACCAGGGAACTCCGGCGGTCGTGAAAGAATGGCGACATGAGCAATATGAGTCAATTCGGCGCGCGACGTCCGCTCGTCTCTCCTGTCATGCCGACGGGAGAGGTCGTGGCCACCTATGTCACCTACGCGGAGGCGCAAGCCGCGGTCGACATCTTGGCGAAAGCTGACTTTCCGGTGCGTCAGCTGTCGATCGTCGGCAACGACCTGAAAACGGTCGAGAGCGTCACCGGCAAGTTGAGCTACGGCCGGGTGGCGCTCGGCGGCGCGGCCTCCGGCGCCTGGCTCGGAATCTTCTTCGGCCTGCTCTTCTTCATCTTCTCTCCGACGGGTTCGAGTCTGCCCTTCGTCTTTGCTGCCGTGCTGATCGGTGCCGGTTTCGGCATGCTGTTCGGCCTGGTCAGCTACGCGCTGAATCGCCGTCGACGCGACTTCACCTCGACGATGCAGGTCATCGCCACGAACTATCAGGTGATCGTTGACCACGCTCTGGTGAACAAGGCGCGCAACATGCTCTCGGGGCAGGGTGTCGCCGAGAGCGAAACCCTTGATGTGCCGCATCCGTCCGACCCGCCGCGCGCCTATGTGGCACCGACCTATCAGCCAGGCGCCTATGGGGAGTCGCTGCCGCCGGCGACGTCTGCCGACGACGTGACGGATGACGCAACTCCGGGGCCTGACGCAGCCGACGCCGGGGCCGACGCGCCGGAGCAGTCGGCACAGCCGGGTCAGACCGGACCGACGCAGGGTCCCGCCGCGTAGGCACCGCAGCGTAGGCACCGCAGCGTAGGGACCGCCGCGCAGAAACATCCGCGTGGTCACCGCCGGACGGCCTGACCCGCGACGCCACAATCGCCGCCGCTCCCGAGAATCGCCGTTGCAACGGCGACTCTCGGTCGTGGCGGCGATCCTCGAGCGATTGCTACTTCGTGAGCGTCGCGATCCACGCCTCGACGTCCGACGACGTGCGCGGGATTGCGGCCGACAGGTTCTCGGCGCCATCCGCGGTGATCAGGATGTCGTCCTCGATCCGCACGCCGATGCCGCGGTACTCGGCCGGAACCGTGAGGTCGTCGGGCTGGAAGTAGAGACCGGGCTCGATGGTGAAGACCATGCCTGGCTCGATCACGCCGTCCATGTACATGTCGCGACGCGCCTGAGCGCAGTCGTGCACGTCGAGGCCGAGGTGGTGGCTGGTGCCGTGCACCATGTAGCGGCGGTGGTGGCCGTTGCTGGGCTCCAGGGCTTCTTCGGCCGTGACCGGCAGCATGCCCCACTCGGCGGTGCGACGGGCGATGACGTCCATCGCCGCGGCGTGCACCTCACGGAACACGGCACCCGGACGAGCCGCGGCGAACGCGGCATCCGCGGCTTCGCAGACCGCGTCGTAGACCCGGCGCTGCACCGCGGTGAACGTGCCGTTGACCGGCAGCGTGCGGGTGATGTCGGCCGTGTAGTAGCTGTCGAGCTCGACACCGGCGTCGATCAGAATCACGTCGCCGGGGCTCACCGGTCCGTCGTTGCGGGTCCAGTGCAAGATGCAGGCGTGCGAGCCGGAGGCCGCGATCGTGTCGTAGCCGACGGTGTTGCCGTCGGCGCGGGCACGCGTGTTGAAGACGCCCTCGACCAGGCGCTCACCGCGCTGGTGGGTGCTGGAACGCGGCAGGTCACGGATGACGTCGTCGAAGCCCCGCGCGGTCGCCGCGACGGCGAGACGCATCTGTTCGATCTCGTAGGCATCCTTGACCAGGCGCAGCTCCGACACATCGCGGGCCAGCTGGTCGTCAGGTTCGTGCTCGCCGTTGATCTCCACGCTGAAGGGGCTGTCAGAGGCGTTGTTGCTCAGCACACGTTCTGCGGCGAAACGTAGACGCGCCTCGTCGACCTTGAGAGTGAGTGACGGGTCGGCTTCGCGGATGACGAGGGTCGAGCTGTCGACGGCGGTGAAGACCGCGGTCAGGTCGGCGATGCCGCGCACCTCGAGGCCGAGGTCGCTGGCGACCTGGGCGATCGACGGACGGGGTCCGATCCAGAACTCGCCGATCTCCGCGTTCGCGTAGAACTCGTCGGAGTCGCGGCCGGCGCGCTCACGGAAGTAGAGCGTTGCGGTGTGACCCATGTCGGCGGGCTCGAGCACCAGCACGGCACCGGGTTCGGAGTCGCTGCCCCAACCGGTGAGGTGCGCGAAGCCGGAGTGGGCGCGGAACGCGTAGTCGGTGTCGTTCGAGCGCTGCTTGAGGCGCCCGGCCGGAATGATCAGACGGACTCCCGGGTAGAGCGCCGAGAGCTTGGCACGGCGCGTTGCCGCGAACGAAGCCTGTTCCCGTGCCGACGGCAGAACGTCAGTGCGTTCGGCCCATCCGGTGGAGATGAAGTTCTTGAACCCGTCGGAGCTCGGGGTAGTCGAACGGTTCTCGTTCGAGCGCGGGGCGGGGGAGATTCCGGTGTCGGTGCTATCAGCCATGCGCCCATTCTTTCACCGCCAGCCCGGCTCGTGCTGTGTGCAGGGAGGGGAGCCGGCGGCGCGTCGAGCTTCCGGCCGGAATCTGCGCCGCACGGGCGGTGCGCCGGGGCCGCCGTGCGGCCGGTCGACCCCAGTAACATAGGGGAATGAACGCTGAGAGACGATTTGTGGGTCCGATCGACCTGCACACGCACTCGCGCGTTTCCGATGGAACCGAAACCCCCGGTGAGCTCATCCGTGCCGCCCACGCGGCGGGTCTGGGCACCGTCGCCCTCACCGACCACGACTCGACGACCGGCTGGTCCGAGGCATCCGCCGCCGCGCGCGAGGTCGCCATCACGCTCATTCCCGGTATGGAATTCAGCACACGCCAGGGCTATGCCAGCGTGCACCTTCTGGCCTACTTGTTTGACCCGACGGATGCCGGCATCATCGGCGAGACCGCGCGCATCCGTGAAGCGCGGCACACCCGAGCCGAGGCGATGGTCGCGCGCATCGGCGCCGACTATGCGCTGACCTGGGACGACGTGCTCGCCCAGACGACGCCGGGAACAACCATCGGCCGCCCGCACATCGCCGATGCGCTCGTTGCGCGCGGCGTGGTGCCCACGCGCAGTGACGCTTTTGAGGGAATCCTGCACTGGCGGGCCGGCTACTACCAGCCGCACTACGCGCCTGACCCGTTGCACGCGGTGCAGCTGGTGCGGGCGGCCGGGGGAGTGCCGGTGCTGGCGCATCCGGCCACCCGGGGTGTGGGCGACCTGATGGACGAGGCACGTCTGGCCGAACTCGTCGAGGCAGGCCTCTTCGGCCTGGAGCTGGACCACCGCGAGAACAAGCCGGAGGCGAAGGCGCGGTTGGCTGTGCTGGCTGCCCGGCACGGCCTGTTCGTCACCGGTTCGAGCGACTATCACGGTGCGGGCAAGCCGAACCGTCTGGGCGAGAACACGACGGCTCCGGAGGTGCTGGACGCGATCATCGCGCAGGGCGCCGGTTCGGCGCCGATCTTCGCCTGATCGGCGCTGACACTCCGCCGCCCCGCACCCTCCCGTTCGACGGAGATTTCTGAGAATCGGGCCGGTTTTGCCCCGATTCTGTCTGATTTCGCACGAATCTCCGTCGAATGGGCGACCGACAACGGCTTCACGACAGATAGCCGGACGACTGCATGCCCAACGAAAACGGCCCGCCGCATCCGAAGATGCAACGGGCCGTTCGTGTCGCAAGGACTAGACCTGCGGGGGAGTCTCTGAGTGGTGACGCACGCGGCGACGCGGGGCGCTGTTGCCGTCGCGGTGCTCAATGCCGCCACCGTCGTGGGTGCCGGCGGCCGAGACGGCCTCGGGCGCTGCCGGGTTGGTCACACGGCTGACGCGGTTGCGCGTGCGGGTGCGACCCTCGCGGATCTCCGGCTGGTCGGCCGAGGTCGGCTGGATCGTACGGTTCGCCTCGGTGCGGGGCTCAGTGCGGGTGGTCTCGGTGCGCGGGGCATCCGAGCGTCCGCCGGAACGGCCGCCGCGTGAGGAGCGTGAACGGCTGGAGCCGGTGCGCTCGCCCTCGACCGCGGTGCCTTCGGCGCGAGCGCCTTCGGTACGCGCGCCCTCGGTGCGCGGTGCGCCGGAGCGACCAGAGCCCGAGCCACCGCGGCCTGAGCCACCGCGTCCGGAATCGCTACGTCCTGAATCACTGCGACCGGAATCGCTGCGACCGCCACGACCCGAATCCGAGCGACCGGGGCCGCTGCCGGCCACGACCTCCTTGATCGGGGTCGCACGCAGGCGACCCTTGGAGCCGGCCGGAATGTTCAGGTCGGTGAAGAGGTGCGGCGACGACGAGTACGTCTCGGTCGGCTCCGGCTGACCGAACTCGAGCGCGCGGTTGATGAGCGCCCACTTGTGCAGGTCGTCCCAGTCGACGAACGTCACGGCGATGCCGGTCTTGCCGGCACGTCCGGTGCGGCCGACGCGGTGCAGGTAAGCCTTGTCGTCTTCGGGGATGGTGTGGTTGATCACGTGGGTGACGTCGTTGACGTCGATGCCGCGGGCTGCGACATCCGTGGCGATCAGGATGTCTTTCTTGCCGGCCTTGAACGCGGCCATGGCGCGTTCGCGCTGTTCCTGGTTCAGGTCGCCGTGCACGGCCGCAGCATTGAAGCCACGGTCGTTGAGTTCTTCGACGAGCTTGGCTGCGGCACGCTTGGTGCGCGTGAAGATCACGGTCTTGCCGCGGCCCTCGGCCATCAGAATGCGGCCGATCACTTCGTCTTTGTCCATGTTGTGCGCACGGTACACGAGGTGCTCGATGTTCGCCTGCGTGAGGCCCTCATCGGGGTCGGTCGCACGGATGTGGATCGGCTTGGTCATGAAGCGGCGCGCGAGGGCGACGATCGGGCCGGGCATCGTGGCCGAGAACAGCATGGTGTGGCGGCCGGCCGGGGTCTGAGCGAAGAGCTTCTCAATGTCGGCGAGGAAGCCGAGGTCGAGCATCTTGTCGGCCTCATCGAGCACCATTTCGCGCACGTTCTTGAGGTCGAGCAGACGCTGGCTGGCGAGGTCGAGCAGACGGCCCGGGGTACCGACGACGATCTGCGCGCCGGCCTTGAGCTGTTCGACCTGACCTTCGTAGGCCTTGCCTCCGTAAATGGAGACGATCTTGGTGTCGCGGTTCTTGGCGGCGAGCTCGAGGTCTTCGCTCACCTGAACACACAGTTCACGGGTCGGCACGACGATGAGCGCCTGCACGCCGGGTTCGGGGTTCAGACCGAGGCGCTGGATCAGCGGGAGGCCGAAGCCGAAGGTCTTACCGGTTCCGGTCTTGGCCTGGCCGATGATGTCCTGGCCGGCGAGAGCAAGCGGAATGGTCTGGGTCTGGATGGGGAACGGCTCAACGATGCCTTTGTCGGCGAGAGCGTCGACCATGTCCTGGTCAATATTAAGTTCGGAGAAAGTCACGAATGTATGCCTGTCTTTACTGAAGAAGAGGGTTGCGCCCGTCTTCTGTTTCAGGCGCATGATCACCGATCCGATGCCGGGGATGTGAGGCCAGCTTACCGAACGGGCCTGGCAATCTCCGTGAAGCGCCTCCTCTTTCTGTATGGGGGCCCTGCGAAGACGCCGTTCGCGTCACGAAGATCGCCGCGGCCCGCTCGCTGTGACGCTCTAAGCTGGGCACGTGGTCTCATGGTTTGGTCGACGCGCGAAGCGCCTGGAGATCCCGCGCCTGACGGGCCGCGGGGAGTCCCTACCGACGATGAAAGTCGATCTCGGAGAGCTCGTCCCGCCGCTGCCACAGTTTCTTGGTCAGGCCGCATACATGGAGCTCGGCGTCTTCGAAAGCCTGGCCCAGGCTGCGACGGCCGCACCCACGGTGACCGTCAAAGGACAACTGAGCCGTTCGGCCGGGCTCGCCCTCGCCAAGCATGAAGCACTCGTCGGCGAGCTGCGCCGCCACGGCTCGGATCCGGCCGAGGCGATGGCTCCCTTCGCCGCGGAACTCGACGCTTTTCGACGGATGCGAGCCGGCGCGACCTGGCCGGAATCGTTGATCGGCTGCTACCTGACCACGGGCCTTCTCGACGATTTCTTTGCGGCCCTGGCCGTCGGTCTGCCGGGCGACACCCGCTCGCGCGTGGTGAAGCTCATTGAGCAGGATGCCGGTTTCGCGGTGGTCGTGACCGAGGTCACCCGAGCAATCGCTGTTGACCCGAAACTCGCGTCGTCGTTGGCGCTGTGGGGTCGACGTCTGGTCGGCGACACTCTGCTCGTCGCGCGGTCGGCTTTGCATGTCTCCGGTGACCTCTCCCGCGACGAGTCACGGATCGAGCCGGTCTTCACCGAGATCATCGCCGCGCACACCCGCCGAATGGACGAGCTCGGCCTGACGGCGTAGCCGCTCAGACACGCTCAGACGCGCTCGCTTACCTCGCGCTCCGCAGCAACGCGAGCCTGCTGTGCAGTCGCTCGGCATCGCGCGGTCCGGCCGCGCCGGAGATCTCACTGCGTGAACTGTCACTGATGACGTGGAGCGTCACATCCCGATCGACGAGCACGTCGATGATGTGGGCGAATCGCTGGCGCGCCTGCGGCGTCGCGGTATGAAGCGGGGGGAGTCCTTCGATGACCCAGGTGTGGAACTCTCTCGACCAGATCAGATAGTCGAGGATCGACGTGTCGCCCTCGCAGAGGTCGTCGAAGTGAAACCAGACGAGACCGGCGTCTGCCCGGCGTGCGGTGAAATGGTGCCCGTTCGTCGACAGCACGGTCCCTTCGGCCGCGGTCGGACGTCGGAGGTCGCCGGGGGAGAGTTCATCGAGTTCGGCCTCTGAAACCCAGAAGCCGCTGACGAACCCGGACTCGCGCGGAGTACGAGCGGGAACATCGGTGCGACGGTAGTCGAGCGTGCCGCCGAGTTCGACGGTGTCGAGGTGCGCCCCGATGAGGGCAATCGCCGGTTCGGCCAGCGAATGAAACTCGCGGCTCGGCAGAAGCTCGTCCGGCGCGCTGTTCGACGTGGCGATGAGCAGGATGCCGCGGTCGAACACGGCCTGCAGCACCCGGCCGAGCATCACGGCGTCGGCGGGATCGTGCAGATGAACCTCGTCGAGGTAGAGCAGCTCGAGGTCGCCCAGCATCTCGGCGAGAGCGAGCTCGATGGCATCCGGACGGTCGGCGGAATCCGAGCCGGTGGAATCCGAGCCGGCGGACCGGGCCCGCCAGATGGCCTGGTGCAGATCGTGCAGCAGATCGTGCACATGGATGCGGAGCTTGGCCGTGGTCGGCGCTCCGGCAAAGAAGGCATCGCAGAGCCAGGTCTTGCCGCGCCCGACTGAGCCGTGCACGTAGAGCCCGCGCCGGGCATCCGCGTTTTCGGGGTCAGCCGTCAACGACGAGAGCACCTCGTCGAGCCGGTCGACGAGGTGCTGCTGGTCCGGATCCAGGGCGCGGCCTGTTGCCAGGGTCGTCACCGACACGGTGCGATCATGAACACGGTGAAGTCATCCACACGGTGCGATCAGGATGTGCGCGGTGCGCCCGACCTCATCAGCGTGTGCAGCAGAGCAGTGTCGCCCTGCTGACGCTGACGGGTCAGCAGCAGGTCAACGCCCACCGTCACTGCGGCAGTGATGGCGAACGTCACCCACCAGATCCAGCCGCCGTCCCACTTCATGCCGAGCCAGGTCAAAGCGACCCAGACGACCGAGGCGAGTCCGGTGGCGAATGCGGGAATCAGCACAGCACCCTGTGTCGCGCGGCCCGGAAGGGAATAGCGCACGATCAAACCGATCAGGGCCCCGCCCAGCGCGACGAAGAGCAGTTCCATCGAAATGCCTAAGCGACGAAACCGACGCGGCGCGACTCTTCTGAGCCGAGTTCCACGTACGCGAGACCGACGGACGGAACGACGTAGATGCGGCCCTTGTCGTCGGAGAGCTTCAGATATCCCGCGGGGTCAGCGAGCGCTGCAGCAACGGCTGCCTCGATGTCCGCTGCCGGCTGCGATGTTTCGAAGTTGATCTCACGGGGAGTGTTGAAGATGCCAATGCGGATGTCCACTAGATGCGCCTTTCGTTGCCTACCCGCTCAGATTACGACAGAACCGCACAGGTGCCGCACAGCGTTCACTGTCGGCGCAACCGGCTACCGTTGAAAACGTGAGCAGAATCGGACCCGAGGCAGCGACAGAACTCCCCGTCGACAGTGCGACCGATCCTGTGCTGACCCCTGTGCTGACCCCAGTGCTGACCCCAGTGCTCGCGCCTGTACGTGACCCAGCGCTCGACCCGTCCCAGGCAGCGGTTCTCGGCCTGCCCGACGGCATCTCAGGCGCCGTGATCGGAGCCCCCGGCAGCGGAAAGTCGACGACCCTCATCGAGGTTGTCGCCGATCGGGTGCTTCGCCGCGGCTATTCGCCGAGCGAGGTACTGGTGTTGGTGCCGACGCGGTCGGGCGCCGCAATGCTGCGCGACACGCTGGCCCTCCGATTGGGGGTTCCTACTCAGGGCCCGCTCGCGCGCACTGCGAACTCTGTCGCATTTCAGATCGTGCGCGATTCCGTCTCCCGCTCCGGTGGGGTGAGCCCGACTCTGCTCACCGGTGGCGAGCAAGACCAGATCATCGCCGAATTGTTGCAGGGTCACCTCGACGAGAAGACCGGGCCGGCCTGGCCGACGACGCTCGGCCCCGAGGTCCGACGGCTGCGTGGTTTTCGCACGGAGCTGCGCGACCTGATGATGCGCGCCGTCGAGTACGGTGTGTCGCCCGAGCGTTTGTCCGACTGGGGGCGGCAGACGAACCGGCCAGAGTGGAGCGCCGCCGCCGAGTTCATCCGCGGCTATGAAGAGGTGAAAGACCAGACACGGCCCGGGCAATACGATTCCACCGAACTCGCGCAATTCGCCACCGCCCTGGTGCACGACGCTCCAGCGGGCACGGCCGGGCAGTCGACGCTCGGCGCCTTGGCCGGCCTGCGCCTGATCATCCTCGACGACGCTCAAGAAGCCACGCAGGCCACCCTCGCGTTACTGACCCAGTTCGCGGCTCGCGGCGTCGCGATTCTGGCCGTCGGCGACCCCGACCTCTCGACCGGTTCGTTCCGTGGCGCGCATCCGGATGCCCTCGGCCGGCTGGGTTCCTACCTCGGCCGTCCAGACGTTCAGACTTTCACCCTCGGCTCTGTCTACCGGCATGGGGGCGCAGTGCGCGCCGTGGTGCGGGAGGCCACGAGCCGGATCGGCACCGCCGCCGCCGGTACGCAGCGTGCCGCGACCGTGGCGCGCGCGGATGGCGCGGATGGCGCGGAGGCGGGTGCGGCGACAGAGTTGGAATCCGATTCCTCGGCCCCGACCGACCTCGTGCAGACGGTCGTGGTGACGAACCCCGCCGAACAGCTCGCCGTCATCGCCCGGCGCTTGCGCGAGCGGCACCTTCTCGGCCGGGTGCCGTGGGGGCAGATGGCGGTCATCGTGCGCACCGGATCACTGGTTCCGGCGCTCTCGAAGGGCCTCGCCTCGCTGGAGGTTCCCACCCAGGTCGCCAGCGCGCAAACCGCGCTTCGCGACGAAGCGGCTGTGGGCGCCTTCATCCTCGCGCTCGAAGTGACACTGGGCCGTAAGACCCTCGATGCCGAGGCCGCGACGGCGCTGCTCAGCGGCCCGCTCGGCGGACTCGACCCGATCACACTGCGCCGCCTCCGGGCCGCACTGCGGCAGCACGAGCTCGCCGGCGACGGAGCCCGCAGCGCCGACGAACTGCTCGTCGAGGCACTCCAGGTGGCCGACGCCTTGGCCACGATAGACAACCGCACCGCCCGCAAAGCCACGGCGTTCGGTGCAAGTCTGCGCGCCGCATCCGCCGAATTCGAGGCCGGCGCGACCATCGAGGAACTGCTCTGGGGGCTCTGGCAACGCAGCCGTCTCGCCGATATCTGGTTCGAACAATCGGCCGGCACCGGCATCGTCGCCGATGAAGCCAACCGCAACCTCGACGCCGTCGTCGCGCTGTTCTCCGCCGCTCAGCGCTTCGTCGAGCGCACTCCGCATGCCCCACCCGTGCTTTTTCTCGAACACCTCGTCGACACCGATGTGCCGGAAGACACCCTTGCGCCGCGCGCCCAGAACGACGCGGTCATCGTCGCAACCCCGAGCGCGGTGATCGGGCGCGAGTTCGATCTCGTCGTGCTCGCCGGCGTGCAAGAGAACGTCTGGCCCGACTTACGGGTGCGCGGCTCGCTGCTCGGCGCCGGCGACCTCGCCGCGGTCGCCAGCCACCAAGATCTCGACGCGGCCGATGCGCGCACCGGTGTGCTGCACGACGAGCTGCGGATGTTCGCTCAGGCGACCTCACGAGCCCGCCACGAGGTTCTGGTCACGGCGATCGCGAATGAAGACAATCAGCCGTCGGTGTTTCTGCGTCTGCTTCCCGAGCCAGACAGCAGCCCGGAGACCCTCGGTCGTTACCCGCTGTCGCTGCGCGGCATGGTGGGACGGCTGCGCCGCGACCTCACCACCGCGGTCGGTCCGCGCGTGAGCGACGACCAGATCACCAGCCGCCGGGCCAACGATGCAGCCGCCACCCTCGCCCGCCTCGCTCGCGAGAGCGTCGCCGGTGCGCATCCCGACGAGTGGTACGGCTTGAAGACGCAGAGCACCCTGCGCCCGCTCAACGACCCAGAACCGCGAAGCGACGCGCAGGGCAACGAGCAGTCCGGTGACGACCCGGTGCGGGTTTCCCCGTCGAAGATGGCCTCATTCGAGGCGTGCCCGCTGCACTGGCTGATCGGCCAGGTCGGCGGTGGCGGCAGCAACACCGCGGCGAACCTCGGCACGATCATTCACACGGTGATGGAGCGGGCGACGGATGTGACCCCAGAGGCCCTCTGGACGGGGGTGAATGAGCGCTGGGACGAGCTCGTTTTCGACGCCGAATGGCAATCCCGGGTAGCGAAGCTCGAGGCTCGGGCGTTGACCGATCGGCTTGCCTCCTACCTGGCCGATTTCGATCGCGACGGCGGAACGCTGCTGAGCGCCGAGGGTAAGTTCACCCTCGATGTCGACGGAGCCATCCTGTCGGGCACCGTTGACCGGGTCGAGCAGCTCAGCGACGGCCGGGCCGTCATCGTCGACCTGAAGACCGGAAAGGGCGACCCGATCAACGACGCCGGCGTGGCCGAGCATCCGCAACTCGGCGCCTACCAACTCGCCTTCCAGGAAGGCGCCATCGCCGGGATTCCCGACGGAACCGACCTCGCCGGTGCCCGCTTGGTCATCGTCTCCTCGGGAACGCAGAAGAAGAACTACCGCAACCCGACTCAGCAACCGTTCACTCCCGAGGAGCTCGACGCCTTTCGCACGCGGGTGAAGAACGACGCGGTCGGGATGGGCGGCGCGGTCTTCGTCGCCGAGATCGCCTCGCACTGCCTCGACCCGTGGTCGTTCGGGTCATGCCGTCTCCACATCATCAAGCAGGTCAGCTCATGAGTCACGCCCCGAACCCCGCCCAGAATCTCGCAGCCCAGACGCCGCCGAACTCCGCCCCGCAAATCTCTGCCCTACAGATCGCCGAAGCGCTCGGGATGTTCCCGCCGACCACCGAACAGCAGGCGGTCATCGAAGCCCCCCTCGCCCCGACGCTCGTCGTGGCCGGGGCCGGAAGCGGCAAGACCGAGACCATGGCGAACCGGGTGCTCTGGCTGCTGGCCAACGGGCACGCCCGTCCCGACCAGATCCTCGGCCTCACTTTCACCCGCAAGGCCGCCGGCGAGCTCGCCCAGCGCATCAACGGGCGCATCGAACAACTTGATGCAGCCGGGTTGTTGCCGAGCCGTCAGCCGAGCGCCGAGGAATCAAGCGTCGAGATATCAGGCGCTGCCGTGTCCGTCGAGGGCGCCCGCGACGCCTCCGACTTGTTCAATACCCCCACGGTCTCCACCTACAACTCCTTTGCCAGTCGCCTGTTCAGCGACAATGCGCTCCTGCTCGGCCGCGAGCCGGAGTCGGTGCTGCTCACCGAGACATCCGCTTGGCTGCTGGCGCGCAGCGTCGTGATTCAGCACGGCGATGACCGCCTCGTTCCGTTCGGCAAGAAACTCGACGCGGTGACGGATGCCGTGCTGCAGTTCAGCCGGGTGCTCGCCGAGAACCCGCCCCCGTTTGTGCCAGGCGAGCCGCAGCAGCCGCACGATCTGGCCGGCTTGGCCGACAGTTTCGGCTATTTGGCCGACCTTCCGTACGGCTCCACCCGCAAGACGAAACCCTACGACTCCGTCATCGAGTCGTTGGCCGCCGTCGCACCGTTGCCGATCCTGGCCGAACTGGCCGACCTGTACCAGGCCGAGAAGCGCCGGCAGGGGCTGATCGAGTTCTCCGACCAGGTCTCGCTCGCCCTCCAGGTGTGCCAGCGGGTCGATCGGGTCGTCGCCGGCTACCGCGACCAGTTCCGCATCGTGCTGCTCGATGAGTATCAAGACACTTCTGTGCTGCAGACCGAGCTGCTGAGCACCCTGTTCGCCCACCACCCGGTGATGGCCGTCGGCGACCCGCATCAGTCGATCTACGGCTGGCGCGGCGCCAGCTCCGCGAACCTGCTGGGCTTCTCACAGGATTTCGCGGGGCGTGCGAACCGTGACGCCCCGACCATGTCCTTGTCGTACACCTGGCGCAACCCGTCGTCTGTGCTGGATGTCGCGAACGCGCTCGTCTCGCCGCTGTCCGAGGCCCTGCGGGCCAAGCCCAACGGCATCCAGGTCGACACGCTCAAGGTGCCGGCCGGAAAAGAAGCGGGCCGCGTCGAAGCGGCACTGACCGAGACCCTCGCCGAGGAGGCGGCGCTCGTCGCCCGCTGGTTCGCCGAACGGATCACCGTCGGTGGGGGTAAGACCGGAGCGATGCTGTTCCGGGCCCGCCGCGAGATGGAACTGTTCGCCGACGTGCTGCGCGCCCACGGGGTGCGTGCCCACGTGTTGGGGCTCGGCGGGCTGCTCTCCACCCCCGAAGTGGCGGATGTCGTCAGCGTGCTCCGGGTCGTGCACGACCCGGCGTCGGGAAGCGAACTGATCAGGCTATTGACCGGCGGCCGTTGGCGGATCGGGCCGCGCGACCTGCAGGCGCTGTCCGGGGTGGCGAGTTGGCTCGCCTCCCACGACTGGGCGCAGCAGGCGCTCAGCGACGAGCTCAAGGCCAAGCTGCGGGCGTCGGTCGCCGATGAGGAGACCAGTTCGCTGGTCGACGCCCTCGACTTCGTGGCCACCGCATCAGAGTCGCACAGCCAGCTCGCCGGGTTCAGCGAAGACGGACGCGAACGCTTGCGCGCCGCCGGTCGTCAACTGGCCTGGTTCCGCTCGCGGGCCGGGTTGCCCCTTCTCGATTTCGTGAGGCTGATCGAGCAGGAGATTCTTCTCGACGTCGAGCTGGTCGCCAACGAGACTTTCGGGCTCGGCCTGGCCAACCTCTATGCGTTCCACGACTGCATCTCGGCATTTCTCGACAGCGACGAGCACGGCACGCTCGGCAGTTTTCTGCGCTGGCTCGGCCGGGCCGAGCGCCAGGACGACATGGGTCCCCGCGGCGAGGCAGCAGAGGCCGACGCGGTGCAACTGCTCACCATTCACGGTTCGAAGGGGCTGGAATGGGACTACGTCGCAATTCCGAACCTGGCCGAAAAGAGCCTCCCGGCCGCGGCCAGAGACGGCGCAGGCTGGCTGCGCTTCGGTGAGCTGCCCTACCCGATGCGCGGCGACCGCGACGAGTTGCCCGAGCTGCGCTGGACCCTGCACGACACCCAGCTGTCGTTCGACGCGGAGTTCAAGCAGTACAAGACCGCGCTCACCGAGCGGCATGAAGCCGAGGAGCGCCGCCTGATCTATGTGGCCACGACGCGGGCTCAGCAGGAGCTTCTGCTCACCGGTGCGTTCTGGGCGAACGGAACCACCCAGCGCACGGCAAGCCGCTACCTCGTCGAACTCGTCGAGGCCGGATTGATCCCAGAGCTGCCGGCCGTGAGCAGCTTCGAGGAGAAACCGGAGAGCACCGAGTCCGGAACCGACGCGTGGCCGTTCGACCCGCTCGGCACACGTCGTGTCGTGGTCGAAACCGCCGCCGGGTTCGTCACTCGGGCCCTCGAGTCGCCCGTCGACGCCGACACCGTCTGGTCCCGCGATGTCACCCTCTTGCTTGAAGAGCGGGCGCTCCGCTTGGCCGGGAGCGCGACGGTCCCGCTGCCGACGCGCATCCCCGCGTCACGGTTCAAGGATTACGTTGACGACCCGGCCGCTGTGGCGGCAGGGCTTCGACGCCCGATGCCCGAACGGCCATACCGGGCGACCCGGCTGGGCACCCTGTTCCATTCCTGGGTCGAAACACGCTCGGGTGGCGGGGCCTCCGCCGATCTGATCGACGTCGGGTTCGGCGAGTGTGACCTTGATTTCGATCTGATCGCCGAGGGAGCGGAGGATGGCACGGAATCGACGGGCACGGAGTCGACGGGCACGGACGCAACCGGACCAGCGTCGACGGGCACCGACGCCACCCAACCGCTGCCGACCGGCGACACCACTGCGACCGAGCTCGCCCGACTACAGGCGACATTCGAGCGGTCGCCGTGGGGGACCCTGCGACCCGAAGAAGTCGAGATCGAGATTCACCACGTGCTGGCCGGCCAGGTGTTCATCTGCAAGCTCGACGCGGTTTATCGCACCGCGACGGGCTACCAGGTGGTCGACTGGAAGACCGGAAAGGCGCCGAAGAACGCCGCAGACCTCGAACTCAAGCAGACGCAGCTGGCCCTGTACCGTCTGGCCTACGCGAGCTGGAAGGGGATCGATCCCGATCTCGTCGACGCCGTCTTCTACTTCGTCGCCGACGACACCGTGATTGCTCCCGTTCGGCTTTACTCCGAGGAAGACCTCGTCGAAGCCTGGGCATCGGTGGAGCGAGCGGTCAGCTCTTCAATGTCTTCGAAGGAGTAGGCGACGGTCGCATTCGGGTCGCCTTCACCGTCAAGTTCGGCGAACGGGTCTGAACGGTCTCGTTCTCCGGATTCGTCGTCAGCAGTGCCCGATGCGCTCTCTGAACCCGACGAGTGAGTCGAATCGGCCCCCTCGCGCGCCTCCGCGGAATCAGCATCGGCCGACTCCTCGAACGGGTCACGCAGTGAAGCGAACTCGGAACGGTCGAAACTGTCGGTGAGCATCGCCGAGCCGTGCGGCGACGCACCTGCGTCCCGACCGAGCGAGCCGTGCGGCGTCGCGTCGAGAAGGGTCTCGACGTCCGCGACATCGAGAACCGGGCCGGTGTCGGTCGAGAGCGATTCCATCGTGTTGCTGTGAACCGTTTCGACCAGGCCATCGAGCATGACGACGGCATCGTCGACGATCTCCTGGTTGCGGGTGTCTGAGCCGTGGAGCAACCAGCGGGCCAGCTCGAGCTCGGCATAGAGCAGCGCACGCTGGGTCAGGCGGGGGTCGCCGCCCTGACGGGCGGCGAGGTACGAGGCCACCGCGGTCTCGGCGGCTTCGCCGCGGGCGGCGAGCAGCCAATTCAGGTCGCGGGCGGGGTCACCGACGCTGAGCGCCGACCAGCCGAGAATGCCGGAGACGGCATCGTCGACGATGAGGAAGGACTCGTCGCTCAGCGAACCGTGAACCACAGTGGGCGCGAACTGCCAGAGCGAGTCGTCGTCGGTGGCCTGTTCCCAACGGCGCAGCAGCGCAGCGGGCAGGTAGCCGGTCTCTGCCGCACGGTCGATCAGGGCGATCGTGCTGGTGCGGCAGTCGAGGGCGGTCTGCTGGGGAAGGCCGGCGTCGGTGATGAAGGCGGTCGGCAGTCCGTGGATGGCGGCGATCGAGCGACCGATGGAGCCCGAGACTCCGACGTGGCCGGTCAGGGCATCCGTCTCAAAGGAATCGCCGGGCAGCAGTTCGTAGAGAACCGCGCGGGTCGGTCCGGCCGGCGCTTGGCCGACGAACTCGGGCACGTCGAACGGCAGCCTGCTGCGATTGCCGACGGTGAGGGCGCGCAGCGCCACCAGGTCGGCCGACTGCTCGGTCTCGGCTGCCTGCGAACGGGGAACCCGAATGATGAGCTCTCGTCCGTCGCGGTCGATGATGAGCGCTGAGTCGAAAAGTCCGTGGGCGCGCTGGCTGTGCGCGCGAGCCTGGGCGACGTCGAGCCCAGGCAGAGCGGAGGTGGCCAACGCGGCTAGAGTGAGATGGGATCTGGCCATGCCTTCTAGGTTAGGTCGAGTTGCGTTCCGCGCGCGCGTACGCCACGCCAGCACAGAATTTCGGCGCACCAGCCCCGAACTCGAAGGGGACACCGTGTCATTCGACTTTTCAGCGCAGCTTCCGCTGTCCCGCCACGCAATTGACCGGGATCATGCGGCCCGCGGCAACACCGATTTGATTGTTCAACTCTGGGCGGATGCGGCCACGCGCGTCGTGCCGCTCTGGCGCGGCCGGGCATTGCTGGCCGCCCCGGGAACTGCCGGTGCGGAAGCCCCGCGTCTGGACTTGCTTTCACCAGACCAGCTAGGTGACATCACGCTCTGCGTCTACCTCGGCCGCTCGCTTGATCCCTCCTCCTTCGAACCCGTCGGAACACCGATCGTCGCGGCCGTTGTGAACGATGACTCTGCCGCCCTGCTGCAGCCCGACGAGTCACGCTGGGCGTCGCTGCGTACGGTGGCCGCCACCCTCTCCGACCGTGACGCGGGAGCCTTTGCCGAAGCAGTCGGCGTCGTCAACTGGCACGACTCGCACACGCACTGCCCGCGCTGCGGCACTGCGACAGACGTTGAAGACAGCGGCTGGACGCGACGCTGCCCGCAGGATGGCAGTCAAGTGTTTCCCCGCACCGATCCGGCGGTGATCGTGCTCATCACCGACGATGACGATCGGGTGTTGCTCGGCTCCAACGCGATGTGGGAGAACAACCGCTACTCGCTGCTCGCCGGATTCGTCGAACCGGGGGAGTCCCTGGAGGCCGCGGTGATTCGTGAGATGCACGAAGAATCCGGCATGCGGGTGACCGACGCGACCTACCTCGGATCCCAGCCGTGGCCCTTCCCGGCCTCGATCATGTGTGGCTTCACCGCGCGACTCGCCGCCGATCAATCACCGGTCGCCCTGGTGCCCGACGGTGAAGAAATTCTCGACCTGCGCTGGTTCAGTCGCGCCGATCTGCGGGCAGAGGGCGAGAGCATCCTGCTACCCGGCCCATCGTCGATCGCGCGGGCGTTGCTTGACCGGTGGCTGGCTGAGGGGCACGACGACGATTCCACTGGCATCGACGACGCAGCCCCCTCGACCGGCTCCGCATTCGCGACAGCCGGACTCGACGCACCGCAGGCGAACCGATGAGCGCACCCGACGCGCTGCTCGCCGGACTCGACGACCAGCAACGTGTCGCCGCCGAGGCTCTGACCGGACCGGTCTGCATGCTGGCCGGCGCCGGAACCGGCAAGACCCGCGCGATCACCCACCGGATCGCCTACGGCGTGACCACCGGCGCCTACGCGCCCAACCGGGTGATGGCGCTCACCTTCACCTCGCGCTCCGCGGCGGAACTCCGCGGCCGATTGAGGCAGCTCGGCGCCGGCGGTGTCGCCGCGCGCACCTTCCACGCGGCCGCGCTCTCGCAGCTCAACTACTTCTGGCCGCACGTCGTCGGCGGTCAAGTTCCACGGTTGCTCGACGGCAAGGGGCGCCTGCTCGGCCACGCCGCCGAGGTGTTGAAGCTGAAGCTCGACACCCCGACACTGCGTGACCTCGCCGCCGAAATTGAATGGCGCAAGGTCTCGGGCCTCAGCATCGAGCAGTACGCCGCGGGAATCGCGTCGCGCACCCTGCCCGGCCGGCTGGACGTCGACCAGGTCGCCGCCCTGCAAGAGACCTACGAGCGGCTGAAGGACGAGCGCAAGCAGCTCGACTTCGAAGACGTGCTGCTGGCCATGGCGGGCATGATCGAGAACGAGCCGTCGGTCGCCTTCCAGGTGCGCGAGCAGTACCGCTTCTTCGTCGTCGACGAGTACCAGGACGTCTCGGCGCTTCAGCACGACCTGCTGACCCTCTGGCTCGGCGACCGCCGAGACCTCTGCGTCGTCGGCGACGCCAGCCAGACCATTTACTCCTTCGCCGGTGCCCGCAGCGAGTACCTGCTCGATTTTCCGAAGCACTACGAGGATGCGACGGTGGTGCGCCTGGAGCAGAACTACCGGTCGACACCGGCCATCGTCGCCACCGCGAACCAGTTGATGCGGGGTCGCGCCGGTGCGCTCACCCTGCAGGCGGCTGTGCGCCAGGCCGGCCCCGAACCGACCGTGCGCGACTTCCCGACCGATATGGCCGAGGCGCGCGGGGTCGCCCAGCAGATCCTCGAGCTGATCGAGGCCGGGACGCCGCCCGAGAAGATCGCGGTGCTGTACCGCCTCAACGTGCAGGCTGCGGCGCTCGAGACAGCGCTCGGCGACGTCGGGGTGAGCTTTCTGATCCGCGGGTCGAAGCGGTTCTTCGACCTTCCCGAGGTGAAGCAGGCGGTGATGCAGCTGCGCGCGGCATCCGTGTCGATCGTCGGCGAGCCGCTCTTCAAGTCGGTGAGTGACGTGTTGCGTTCGCTCGGCTGGAGCCAGACCGCGCCCGAGGCCCCGGGTTCGGTGCGCGACCGGTGGGAGTCGCTCAACGCGCTGATGGGTCTGGTCGATGAGGCGCCGGAGGGAACAACTTTTCGGCAGTTCACCGACGAACTCATGGAACGCCAGGCCGGTCAGCACGAACCGACGGTCTCGGCCGTCACCCTGGCCACGCTGCACTCGGCGAAGGGCCTCGAATGGGAGGCGGTTTTCGTGATCGGGCTGTCCGAGGGGCTCGTGCCGATCAGCTACGCCACAACCTTCGAGCAGATCGACGAGGAACGCCGCCTGCTGTACGTCGGCGTCACGCGGGCCAGGCGGATGCTGGCGCTCAGCTGGTCAGGATCAGGCCGCGATCAGCGCGCCCCACGGGAGCGATCGCGATTTCTGACAGAGCTCGGCATCCGCAGCGCTCGTGTGGCCGGTGCGCGCGGCGCGTGATCTGACCCGTTGCCGCGTCGAGCTGGAGCGATGCGGCGGTGAACTCTGACCTGCCCGTCTCGATCCGGTCCGCCACGATGCCGGCCACCAGCGCCGCGACCTCCATGCTGATTCGTGCGGTTTCGGTCGGGGCGGGGCGGTCAGAGAGCTGGTAGGCGATCGCCGGCCAGGCAGGGTCGGCATCGATATGGTGCAGCTCGAGGCAGTACAGGCAGGGCCCGGCCCCCGGTTCGACGAAGGGGCCGATGCTCACCTGACTGTCGCCGAACAGCACCGGCAGGTGCGGAATGTCGCGGCGCAACCACTGCCCGTGCCGGCGCGGATCAAGCGCATAGTTTCCGATCACGAGGGCGACCATGGCCGTTGCTTTCGGCGTTGCCGTCACTGCCGCGCCGACGTGGGCACGTTTCTGCGGATGACGATGGTCGTGCGGGCTCAACGGGTCGAGGGGCGCGGCCGTGACCACCGGGATCCCGAGTCCGAGCACGGAGCGTGCGATGCCGTCGGCCGTCGGTCCCACGCCGTCAATGCAGACCACAGTCCGGGCGGGGGAGTCGGGCCTGCTGGGCGGGTCGGAGTGCGGATCTCGGCCGGGCCGCGGTTCGGCCACCTGTTCACCGCGGGTGCGATCTTCGCCCGTCAGCTCCAAGGCGGGCCGAAGCGCCCGCAGCAGCACTGACAGTTCGGCGTCCGTGGCCCCGACTTCGCGGCTCATCATGACGATGCTCGAGCGTGGCAGGCCGACACGCAAAAGATTCACGACGCGTTCGAGGGCGGCGGAGACATGGGTGACGACCGCAATCGGTCGGTCGATCCCGATCTGGATGCTGTCAGGCGTGCGCCAGACGACCGGGTACTGGGGGTTCAGCCGGATGACCATGCCCCCGATGATGCCTCAGCGCGCGCCTGTGCCGTGCGATCTGTCCACAGGCGCGCACACGTGACTACTGCTCGTGCGGCCGATCCGTTCCCTCATCGCGCAACAGGTCTTCGAGTGCCTGGTCGATTTCGTCGAGCACCGGCGCTTCGCCGGAGGCCGTCGACGTCAGTCGGGCTACCAGCGCCTGCGGGTCGTCGAGGTCTTCGGAGGTGGGCAGAATGTCGGGGTGTGCCCACAGGGCGTCCCTGGCTTCGTTGCCGACGGCATCCGTCACGGCCTGCCACATGGCTGCCGCGTCGCGCAGCCGCCGCGGGCGCAGTTCCAACCCGACGAGGGTCGCGAACGCCGACTCGGCCGGCCCGCCCGATGCCCGGCGGCGCTTGACCGTCTCGGCAATCGCGTCGGCCTTGGGCAGTCGGCTCGTTGCCTCGCGCGTGACGACATCGACCCAGCCTTCGACGAGGGCGAGCATCGTCTCGAGGCGGGCGAGAGCGGCAAGCTGCGACTCGGTCTTCGGCGGGATCAACGAACCGTCGACCATGGCTTGGCGCAGCTCTTCGGGATTCGACGGGTCGAACCCTTCGGCCAGATCTTCGAGTTTCGACGAGTCGATGCTGATGCCGCGCGCGAAGTCCGTGATCGAGCTGATCAAGTGAAGTCGCAGCCAGCGGGAGTGGCGGAACAGGCGGGCGTGGGCGAGTTCGCGCACGGCCAGATAGATCTGCACCTGGTCGGTCGGAACATCGAGGCCCTCGCCGAACTCGGCGACGTTCTGGGGGAGCAAAGCCGCCTGTTGCTCGCTGAGCAACGGGATTCCGACGTCGCCGCCGGAGACGACCTCGCTGGCGAGCTGGCCGATGACCTGGCCGAGCTGCATCGCGAACAGGGTGCCGCCGATGCTGCGCATCATCTGGCTTGCGCCGGCGATCATGCTTTGCAGTTCTTCGGGAGCCTGCTCGGTGAGCACGCGGGTGAGGGAATCGGAGATGCTGCTCGCCACCGGCTCGGCCATCTGTGTCCAGATCGGCGTTGTCGCCGTGACCCATTCCTTGCGGGTCATCAGGCGTGGGGGAGTCGTCAGTTCGGCGACCGAAATCACGTCGTCCAGCCAGAGCGCGGCAATGTTRAACGCGGCGTCGAGCTGCGTGCGCTGCTCAGTCGTCGCGTTGAGCTGGCCGGCAGCGGCGCGCTCCTGGCCCTGCTGAAGGGCGATATCCCAGTTGATGCCGCCATCGGCGCTTCCGCGCAGAGCGCCCTGAAGCTGGTTCATCAGCGCAGCGACGCTGGCCGGGTCGTTGGGCAGCCCCGCGGCCCCCGCCAGCTGGCTGGGGTCGATTGACGACTTTCCGCTCAGGATGTCGCGGAGCATGTCCCGAAATTCGTCTTCAGGATTCTGACCCTCATCGGGTCGGGTGTCGTCGTCCACTTCAGGCACCTCTCAGTTGCTTACTTCTACGCTAGTCCGAGAAACCCGGCCATGACTGGGAAATGTCCTAGGCTTGAGGGCTCAGGTGTCCGCCCGTCGCGAACACCACTTGCCGCAACGCCTCCCGCATCGCGGATCCACGGAAGGAGCACGGTGGCTCTCTTCACCGACGATCACACGGGGCTGCATGGTCAGCCCACCCGCCGCTTGCGTGTCGGCTGGATCGTGCTCCTCATCGCTGTTGTCTGCGGACTGCTTCTTGCGATGGTTCCTTCGCCGTACGTGATCGAACAACCCGGCCCGGTATTCGACACGCTGGGCTCGGCCAAGAACGCCGACGGCACAGAGGTGCCGTTGATCACGATCGAAGACCAGAAGACGTTTCCCACCGACGGCAGCCTGAATATGCTCACGGTCTCAGTGGTCGGCAACCCCGACCAGCGCGTGAGCTGGCTCCAGGTCGCCGGCGCGTGGTTCAACCCCGACAAGGCAGTGGTGCCCCTCGAGGCGGTGTTCCCGCCGAACGTGACCACCGAGCAGCGCAACACCGAGAATCAGGCAGCCATGGTGGACTCGCAGCAGGAGGCCATCGCTGCAGCGTTGACGCACCAGGGCATCGGCTACTCGACGAACGTCGCGGTGATGTCACTGACCAGCGATTCAGCGGCCACAGACATCCTGAAACCGAACGACCAGATCATCACGGTGAACGGTGCGCCGATCGCCGACATCACTGACCTTCGCGCCGCCCTGAAGGCCAACGGTGCCGGAAACCCGGCAGCGTTCGGCATTGTTCGCGACGGCGAAGATGCCACGGTCGAGATCACACCCGTCGAGAAGGATGGCGCCGTGATCGCCGGCATCAACGTGAAGACCGACTACGAGTTCCCGTTCCCGGTCACGATTGAGCTGAACAACGTCGGCGGTCCGAGCGCTGGCATGATGTTCGCGCTCGGCATCATTGACAAGCTCACGCCCGAGTCGCTGACCGGCGGAGCCGACATCGCGGGAACCGGCACGATCGACCCGGCCGGCACCGTCGGCCCGATCGGCGGAATCCAGCAGAAGATGGTCGGCGCGAAAGACGCGGGAGCCAAATGGTTCCTGGCTCCCGCCGCGAACTGCAATGAGGTCACCGGTCACATTCCTGACGGGCTCCACGTCTTTGCCGTCGAGACGCTCGATGACGCGACCACCGCGCTGGATGCGGTGAGTTCTGGACAAGACCTGGACGCTCTCCCCACGTGTCCTGTGAGCGCTCCGTAGACGAGGATTTCTGAGGCATGCTTATCGAGCCGTACTGACGCAGGAGTCGGCTCGGCACAAGCTGGAGTTTCTCCGGAGGGCCCTTCTTGGCTTGTCGATTGTCTAGTCGACTGGACCTTAGCTGGGAATTTTCTCAGGAGCGCTTGTCTAGGATGGGGGCGACCCTGATTCAGTAGAACAAGAGGCCATTTCGTGACATCAGCACCCTCAGCAGACGCTCCACGGCGGAGTCGAGCTCCACTCGCTATCACAGCGGCGATCATCGTGGGGTTGGTGGTCGTGTTCTTCATCGTCGCCGGCCTCTACACCGACGTTCTCTGGTTCGACCAGCTCGGCTTTCTCAACGTCTTGACCACTCAGTGGGTGGCCGCGGGAGTCATGTTCCTGATCGGCTTCTTCGCGATGGCCGTTCCGGTCTGGGTCAGCATCCAGTTGGCGTATCGCCTGCGCCCGATCTACGCGAAGCTGAACTCTCAGCTCGACCGCTACCAGCAGGTCATTGAGCCGCTGCGTCGCCTCGCCATGTGGGGTCTTCCGACGCTGCTCGGTCTGTTCGCCGGTGTCGCTGCGGCGACGCGCTGGCAGACCACTCTGATGTGGCTGAATCGCACCGAGGTGGGCCGGGTCGACCCGCAGTTCCACTTCGACGTGTCGTTCTACCTCTTCGACCTGCCGTTCTTCCAGTCGCTGCTCGGCTTCGCCTCGGCCGTCGTGCTGATCTGCGCGCTCGTCACCGTTGCAACGTGCTACCTCTACGGTTCGCTGCGCATCAGCGGACGTGAGGTTCTGATTTCGAAGGCCGCGCGCGTTCAGATCGCCGTCACCGCCAGCCTCTACCTTCTGCTTCAGGCCATCAGCATCTGGTTCGACCAGTACTCGACGCTGACAGACACCAACGATCTGATCACCGGCGCCGGCTACACCGATGTCAATGCAACGATCCCGGGCCGCGCCATCCTGGCCGGCATCGCCGCCGTTGTGGCCATCCTCTTCCTCGTGACGGCGATCATCGGTCGCTGGCGCCTGCCCATCATCGGCACGGTGCTGCTGATCGTCTCGAGCCTGCTGATCGGTTCGCTCTACCCCTGGGTCGTGCAGCGGTTCCAGGTCGACCCGAGCGCTAAGACGCTGGAGTCCGAATATATTCAGCGAAATATCGATCTCACCCGGGATGCCTACAACCTGTCGAAAATCGACGTGGTTCCCTACAACGCGACGACGACCGCTGAGCCCGGCGCGCTGCGTGCCGACGCCGAAACCACGGCCAACATCCGTATTCTCGACCCGGCCATCGTCAGCGATGCGTTCAGTCAGCTCGAGCAGTTCAAGCAGTACTACCAGTTCCCCTCGAACCTCGACGTTGACCGCTACACGATCGACGGCAAGTCGCAGGACACGGTCGTTGCGGTGCGTGACCTCAAGCTCGAGGGTCTGAACGCGGGTAACACCTGGGTCAACTCGACGGTCGTCTACACCCACGGTTACGGTGTCGTGGCGGCCTATGGCAACCAGCGCACCGTCGATGGTCAGCCTGTGTTCCTGGAGTCGGGCATCCCGAGCGTCGGCTCACTCGGCAAATACGAGCCGCGCGTCTATTTCGGTGAGACATCGCCGACCTACTCGATCGTCGGTGCTCCGAAGGGGGCCAAGCCGGTCGAGCTTGACTACCCGTCGGGAACCGATGGTGCGCAGCAGACCTACACGACCTTCACCGGTGACGGTGGGCCGAAGCTCGACAACGTGTTCACAAAGCTGATCTACGCGCTCAAGTTCCAGTCTGAGCAGATCTTCCTGTCGGACTCCGTGAACAAGGATTCGCAGATCATCTACGATCGCGACCCGATCGAGCGTGTGAAGAAGGTCGCGCCGTATCTCACGCTCGACACGAATGCGTACCCGTCGGTCGTCGATGGCAAGATCAAGTGGATTGTCGACGGCTACACGACCTCGGCGAGCTACCCGTACTCCACCCCGGTCGGCCTGAGTGCGGCTACCGCCGACACCGAGAACCCTGCGCAGCCGTACGCGCTCGACCAGATCAACTACATGCGCAACTCGGTCAAGGCGACCGTTGATGCCTACGACGGTTCGGTCACGCTCTACGCCTGGGACACCGAGGACCCGATCCTGAAGACCTGGGAAAAAATCTTCCCGTCGACCGTCAAGCCGATGAGCGAGATGAGTGGCGACCTGATGAGCCACGTGCGCTACCCGGCCGACATGTTCAAGGTGCAGCGCGCCATGCTCGGTCAGTACCACGTGACCGACCCCGGTTCGTTCTACTCGCACGATGACGCCTGGACCACGCCGAACGACCCGGTGTCTCCGGTGGCGAACCCGACACTGCAGCCGCCGTACTTCCTGACGATGCAGATGCCCGATCAGAAGGCACCGTCGTTCTCGATCTACTCGACGTTCATTCCGGATGCGTCCGGTGCGACGAGCCGTAACGTGCTGACCGGCTACCTGTCGGCCAACGCGGACGCCGGTTCGACGAAGGGGGAGCGAGCCGCCGACTACGGCAAGCTGACCCTGCTCACCCTGCCGAAGGATGACACGGTGCCGGGCCCCGGCCAGGTGCAGGCGAAGTTCAATGCCGACCCGGTCGTCTCGACCCAGCTGAACCTGCTGAAGCAGGGCCAGTCGAAGGTGCTCAACGGCAACCTGCTGACCCTGCCCGTCGGTGGCGGACTGCTCTACGTGCAGCCGGTCTACGTGCAGTCGACCGGTGGTGGTGGGTACCCGCTGCTGCAGAAGGTGCTCGTGGCCTTCGGCGACCAGATCGCCTTCGAGGATACCCTCGACACTGCGCTCAACGTGTTGTTCGGCGGCGTCTCTGGAGCGAACGCCGGTGACACGACGGTGCCGCCGTCGACCGGACCCACTCCGGGAACGGGAACCGCTCCGGGCAACGGAACCACTCCCGGAACGTCGACAGGCAACCCGGCAACGGATGCTGAGCTGCGCAGCTTGCTCGACGTCGCTAAGCAGGCGATGGCCGACAAGCAGGCCGCACTGGAGGCCGGCGACTTCGCGGCCTACGGCGTCGCCGACAAGAAGCTGTCCGACACCATCGCGCAGATGCTCGCGTTGCTGGGCGAGTAAGCGTTGAAGTAGCAGTCGCCGATCGGCCTCGCCGAGAATCGAGCTGACGAAGGGCCCGGCCGGGCGTGGACCTCCACACCCGGCCGGGCCCTTCGCATTCTCGATCGCTCGCCGTCGGTGTGTGTGGGTGTCCCGGATTGGCGGCGAATGACCGCCCGAATGGGGGTCTTGTGGTCACGAGCGTTTCAGACGTGTGGTAACTTTGTTCTTGTAGCGCGGGGTGGAGCAGTTCGGTAGCTCGCTGGGCTCATAACCCAGAGGTCGCAGGTTCAAATCCTGTCCCCGCAACAGATGGTGCAGCTGCACCCGATGGCCCGGAATCATTAGATTCCGGGCCATTTGTCATTTCAGCTCCAGCGAGGGAATTCGCTTTCGGCCTCTTCTGTTTTCACAGCTCGAGGTTGGGACGATCGGATGCGTCATCCGACCACGCGATCCGGCCCACCGATTCTTCGAGCTCGAGGTCGGCGGCGCGTGCGTGGTGGATGTAGTCGTCGGCCCAGTTCATCAGGGCATCGCCCTTCTCATGGAAGCCAGACAAGAGAGCGCCGTGCAGCCCGAGCCAGGCGGCAAAGGCGAACGGGCCCTCCAGCTGGTGGCGGTGACGGCCGACCTCGGCGACCGCGGCGTTGCGGCCGATCATCGCCATGATTCCTTTGTCGTGGTAGTGGAACGGCGCAGGGGTTTTTCCATCCCGGAGCGCACGGATGTTCTTGCCCACCCAGGCGCCTGACTGCTGGGCGACGGACCCGAGCTGTGGGAACGTCCCGCCCGCCGGGTCGGGCACGTTCGCGACATCGCCGATCGCGAACACGTCAGGGTGTCCAGGAACGGTCAGGTCGGCGGAGACGTCGAGACGCCCGCCCCGGCCGGGCGTGATGCCGGTGAGGGCCACGAGCGACGCGCCTGAGATGCCGCCCGCCCAGATCACGGTATCGGTCGCGACCGTCGATCCGTCCGACAGGGTCGCCGAATCGATGTCCACGGAGGACACCGCGACGCCGAACGTCACGTCGACGCCCATCGTGGTCAGCTTTCCCAGCGCGTAATGGTGCGAGCGATCCGTGAACGGGGCGAGCAGTACTTTCCCGAGTTCAACCAGGCGCACCGTCGCCTGCCCGACGAGCTTCCCGTCATCCCGAAGAGCCCGGAAGAGTTCGGCGAGGGCCCCTGCGATCTCGACACCGGTCGCCCCACCGCCGCAGATGACGACTGTCAAAGCGCCGTCACTGTCTGGTTTGCTCAGCTCGCGAAGCCGATCGCGGAGGTGCCGGCGAAGCAGCTCAGCGTCCCGCACCGTATACAGCGGGAAGGCATGCTCGGCGGCCCCGGGGACGCCGAAGAAGTTCGCCTGCGAACCCGCCGCGAGCACAAGCTGATCGGCGGGGCCGAAGGTGCCGGTATCCGTCGTGACGGTTCTCGTGTCCACGTCGATCGCGGTGACCTCGCCGGTGACGACGGTGACCTGCGCCCGGTCTCGGAACATTCGTGCGAGCGGTCGGGCGATGTCCTCCGCCGGAAGCTGCGACGTCGCGACCTGGTAGAGCAGCGGCTGGAACTGGGTGTAATCGTGGCGATCGATGAGTGTCACATCGATGCCGTTCTTGGCCAACTCGGCGGCGCAGGCCGCGCCTGCCATCCCGCCTCCTGCAACGATGACGCTCATGATCCTCCTGTGCGACGGGGCCGGGACGGGCGAAGGTGCGCCCTCACAACCGGCACGAATTCGAATTCGTAGATGGTTGTCATGGTGAGGCCGACGTCCGCAATCCCCAGCTGCCACGCCAGGATTCCCCGGGTGCGAGATCTAACAGGTCGACTCCGCTGTGCAGGGCATCCGGTGGGCAGGTCATCGGCTCGATCGCGATGGCGGCACGGCGGCGCTCGCCCTGACCCACCAGGTCCGCTGTGTAGACCATCAGGTAGCGGTATCCGCCGTCGACCCACAGTTCGACAGACCGGCCACTGTCCGGATCGAACAGCCGTGCGGTGGCGCGACCATCGAGGTCGTGCGCGAGGTCGCCGAACGCGGTATCCAACTCCTGTGACAGGATGCGCCGAGCCTGGGTGAAGTCCCGTGGCGTCCCGGCCACGGGGATCATCGTCGCCCGTTCTGCTGGCTCGTCCGGATCAAGAATGGCTGTCCCCGGCACGGTCAGCTCGAGGGCGTCGACGGCACGGCCGAGCGTGAGGTAGGGATGGAATCCGACGCCGAAGGGGGCCGACTCATCATCCGTGTTTACCGCGGTGAACGTCACCGTCAGCCCGGACCGGTCCAACAGATAGTTGATCTCGAGGTCGAGCTGCCACTCGTATCCGGGCTGTGGCCGAACCGCGCAGGAGAGCGTGACCTGGTTCGAGTCGTGGCGCAGTGGAGACCAGTCCAGCCAGCGCACCAGCCCGTGGATCGCGTCGTGCCTGGCGGGCTCGTTGAGCGGAGCCTGACAGTCTCGCCCGCCGTAGGTGTATCGGCCATCGGTGAGACGGTTCGGCCACGGCGCGAGCACCTGGCCCCGACCATCTGTGCACCGTTCGTCGGCCGGGAAGCCATCGATGACGTCGCGCCCGTCGACCGTGAAGGCGCGGAGAGTCGCGCCGACCTGACTGACCTGCGCCTGTGCGTCGCCCCAGGCGATCTGGAATTGCTCGCCAGAGGGTTGCCGTCGACGTGCAGGTACTTCCGTCATCAGCCGAGCCGAGCGAGCAGATGGTCGCCCACGCGCAGGGCATTGGCCATCGCGGTGAGACCGGGATTCACCGCCCCGATGCTGGGGAAGAAGCTCGTGTCGACCACGTACAGGTTGTCCACCTCGTGAGCCTTGCAGTCGGCGTCCAACACCGACGTCGTGGGATCGTTGCCGAAGCGCACGGTACCGGCCTGATGGGCGCAGCCGGCGATGGGGATGTCATTCTTCATGTAGATGTCGCGGGGGATCAGGTGGTCAGGATGCATTCCGAGGTGACTGAGGTGTTTCTTCACCCGGCGGTAGAGCTGTTCGAGAGGCTCTCGGTTGTTCTGTGTGTAGCTCAGTACGACGTTTCCGTCTTTACCCAGCGTGACGCGATTGTCAGGGTCCGGGAGGTCCTCTGCCGAGAGCCAGAAGTCGACCGCGTGCTCTGCCATCTCCTTGAGCGTGAACCCGGGCGCGAGCTTGGCGATGGGCTGCTCGCCCCGATACATCGGAGGTGAGGATTTTCCGACCATCTGCACGTTTCCCATCGGGTACGTGAAGTCGTCGTCGCCGAGGTACCAGTCATTCAAGCCGAGAGTCTTCTGGAAACGGGTCTCGTTCTTCTCCGTAGAGATGGCGAGGAAGGCCCGACTGTTGTGGAAGACGTAGTTGCGACCGACCTGATCAGACCCGTTGGCCAGTCCGTTTGGGTGCCGGTCGTTCGCGCTGGACAGCAGTAGTTTCGCGGAGTTCGCCGCCCCGGCCGAGATGACGACGATCGCACCGGTGAATCTCTGTTCGGTGCCGTCGACGTCCGCGACCACGGACGTGACTGTGCGGCCGGACGGATCGGTCTCGAGTCTTCTGACCTCCGCATTGCGCACGAGCGTGACGTTGGGGTGCGCGATTGCGGGGCGCACGCCGATCACATCGGCGTCGGACTTCGCATGCACCAGGCACGGGAATCCGTCGCACGTCGCGCAGCGGATGCAGACGCTGAAGGCCGGGTTCGCCTCGTCGAGCATGATCCCGTTGGGGGAGTGGAACGGATGCAGTCCCACTTTGCCCAGGTCATCGAAGAGCTTCTGGATGCGCGGCTCGTGAGACACCGGCGGGTAGGGGTAGGGCCCGCCGGGCGGGTCCGAAGGGTCCTCTCCGCGGATGCCGTGCACCTGGTACAGCTCCTCGGCCTGCGCGTAGTAGGGCTCGAGATCGCCGTACTCGATCGGCCAGGCCGGCGAGATCCCGCCGTGGTGCTTCAGTTCGCCGAAGTCCGCCTCACGGAGCCGGTACAGTGCCGCTCCGTAGAACTTTGTCGCCCCGCCCACGAAGTAGTGGACCTGTGGCTGGAAGGACTTTCCCTTCTTGTCATACCAGGTGTCCTTCGAGACGTAGCGGTTGTCGACGAAGACGGCGGTGGCATCCCAATTCTCGGCTTCCCGGGGCAGCCAGTCGCCGCGTTCGAGGATCAGCACCCGCTTGCCCGAAGGCGCCAGCCGGTGCGCGAGGGTGCCCCCGCCGGCTCCGGATCCCACGATGATGACGTCATACTCGTCGGCCATAAGGTTCTCCTCAGGTAGTTTCGTTTTTCGAGCGACTCATTTGGCGGTCCCGTCCGACGTGACGATCCAGGGACCCTCCCATCCGCCGTGGTCCGCAACAAGAGTGGATGCGATTGCGGGACCCCAGGTGCCGGGGGCATAGGGATGCACGGGCGGCGGGTTGTCGATCAGTGGCTGCATGATGCGCCAGTTCTCCTCCACCTCGTCCTGTCGCTTGAAGCGGCCGGAGTCCCCGACGATCGCGGCGTGCAGGAGCACCTCGTACGGCGTTGCGCCCTCGCCGCCCTCGTTGGCGAACTCCACGTCAAGAGTGACCGCCTCCGGGCCCCGACCATCGGCCCGATGGGCGTCGACAACCAGCCGGGCACCGGTGGAGGGATCCAGCTTGACGACGAACTCGTCACGCACGGGGCCCCGGCCCTCGCCGGCGCCCAGCCCGACGTGGACGGGCGGCGGCGCCCGGAAAATGATGCGCAATTCGGTCTGGGTGACGGGGAGTTTTTTGCCCGTGCGGATGTAAAACGGGACGCCTGCCCACCGCCAGTTGTCGATCTCGAGCCGCACAGCCGCGTAGGTTTCGGTCGTCGAGCCTGCGGCGACTCCGTCGATGTTCTGGTATCCGTCGTACTGACCTCGGACGTAGTGAGCGGGGTCGGCGGCTTTCACGGCTCGGAACAGCGTCACGACCGCGTCGTGCAGCGCGTCCGGGCCCCCTCCGGAGGGCGGCTCCATCGCGGCCGCGGCCACCACTTGCATGAGGTGGTTGACCATCACGTCGCGCAGCGCACCGACGGGGTCGTAGAAATGACCCCTGTCTTCCACACCGAATTCCTCGGCCATCGTGATCTCCACGCACTCCACGTAGCTTCGGTTCCACAGCGGTTCGAGGATGGTATTGGCGAAGCGGAGGTAGAGGATCTCCTCGTAGCCCATCTTCCCGAGGTAGTGGTCGATTCGGTACAGCTGGGCCTCGTCCAGGTACTGGTGCAGTTCGGTTGCCAGAGCCTTCGCGGATTCGAGATCGTGGCCGAACGGCTTCTCCACGACAACGCGGGCCGCCGTTGTGAGACCGGCCTCCGCGAGTCCCTGGGCGACCCTGCCGAAGAGGAAGGGGGGGATCTCGAGGTAGAAGACCGGGTGTTTGGCGCCGCTGATGGCCGCGCCGACCCGTTGGTAGGTTGCCGCGTCGCCGAAGTCGCCCTGCACGTAGGCCAGCCGCCCGGCGAGCCGTCCAAACGCCGCCTCGTCCAGCACCTCTCCCGTTGCGACGATCGAATCCCGTGCGTGCTGCACCAGGCGCTCCAGCGTCCAGTCGTCGACGGCGACGCCGACAATCGGACAGTCGAGCAAGCCTCGGAGTTCCAGACGGTACAGCGAGCGGAATGTCATGACCCGGGCGAGGTCACCCGTTATCCCGAAGACCACCAGGACATCGGCGACCTCCGACCACTGGTCGGGCGCAGGGGCCATCTCCGGCGAAGGTGAAGGGGGCATCGGAGTCTCCATACGTGAGTAAGTCGCGATTTTCGACCTTTATACTCCGCCCGTGCAGTGCGCGATACCCGCGACAGAGAAAATGGCGGAGCGGTGCGCCGGCCGTCCGCACGGCGTTGAATTCGTCGCGGGACTGTCGAAGTGTGTGCCGGAGGGGGGCTGCTCTTGCCCTCTGCCGAGACCGGGGTGACACTGGGTGCGGCTGCTGCGTCCGACCTCGTTGGCGGGCCGGCTTTTCCGAACCTAGTTCGAGTGGATCGGTCGAAAGACGACGGAGGTGACTGATCACATGGACCCGACAGACCTCGCCCGCATCCAATTCGCGTCGACGAGCATCTATCACTTCTTCTTCGTTCCCGTGACCATCGGACTGGCGTTCCTCATGGCCATCCTCCACACCAAGTGGTATCGCACGCGCGAGATCCGGTTCGAGCGTCTGACCCGCTTCTTCGGAACGCTTCTGCTGATCAATGTCGCAATCGGCGTGGTAACGGGGCTCGTGCAGGAGTTCCAGTTCGGCATGAACTGGTCGGCCTACTCCCTGTTCGTCGGTGACGTCTTCGGCGCACCGCTGGCGATGGAAGGGCTTGCCGCATTCTTCCTGGAGTCCACGTTCCTCGGGCTCTGGATATTCGGCTGGAAGGTGCTGCCGCGCGGGGTCCACCTGCTCTCGGCATGGCTCGTGGCGGTGGGGGCGATGCTGTCGGCGGCGTTCATCATGGCGGCGAACTCGTGGATGCAGCATCCGGTCGGCTATACGACGGACTCGGATGGTCGCCCCGTGCTCTCGTCGATCGGGGACCTCTTTACCAACCCCGTCTTCATCTGGGGGTACATCCACGTGATCCTCGCCTCGCTTGTCACGGGTGCGGTCGTGATGCTCGCGGTGTCGGCGTGGCAGCTGCGACGAGGTCATCTGGCCTTCAAGACCTCGGCGCTGGTGTCGCTCATCGTGCTGCTTCCGGCGTCGGCGCTCGCGCTCGGGGTCGGCAGCCACCTCGGGGTGATCGAGGCGACCTACCAGCCGATGAAGATCTCGGCCGCGGAGGCCCAGTGGGAGACCTGTCAGCCGTGCTCGTTCTCGCTGTTCCAGATCGGCGGGTTCGAGAGCTCGGACGAGGAGCCGATCAAGATCCTGCAAGTTCCGCACCTGCTGTCACTGCTGGCGACCGGCACATGGGACGGCGAAGTCGTCGGGTTGAATGAGCTGCAGGCGCAGGATGCGGCTCAGTACGGCCCGGGGAACTATGTGCCAGACGTGCGCATCCAGTACTGGTCGATGAGGGTGATGGCCTACCTCGGCACCTTGTTCTTCCTCGTCTCGCTGTGGGGGGTGTGGCTGGCCGCCCGCAAGAAATTACCGACCTCCCGGGTGTTCCTGTTCKTCGCGACGTGGGCCATACCCCTGCTCTTCGTCATGAATACCGCCGGATGGCTGCTGACCGAGAGCGGGCGCCAGCCCTGGATCGTCCAGGGGCTCATGAAGACAGCGGACGGGGTGTCAACGACCGTCTCGGCCACGGAGATCATTGTGAGCCTCGTGGCGTTCTTGGTGGTCTACCTGTTCCTGATTGTGCTCGACGTCGTTCTCATGCTCAGGTACGCCCGTCGCGACCTCGAGGCTCCTGAGGAAGACCTCGCGAGTGACGACCGTGACACTCCTGCCCTGACCTATTGACGTGACCCGCTGAGGAGGACTCGTGAATCTCGCAGACGTGTGGTTCGTCATCATCGCCGTCTTCTGGACGGGGTTCTTCGTGCTCGAGGGCTTCGACTTCGGAGTCGGTGCACTGCACGCAGTGATCGGTCGATCCGAGACCGAGCGCCGGACGGCGATCAACACGATCGCCCCGTTCTGGGACGGAAACGAGGTGTGGCTCGTGGTTGGTACCGCGGCGATCTTCGCAGCCTTCCCGGCCTGGTACGCCACGTGGCTGTCTGCGCTCTACCTCGGAGTCCTGATTCTGCTCATCGCGCTCATCACGCGTGGGATCGCACTGGAGTGGCGTGGCAGAGGCCGCGGCCACTCCTGGCGCGGAGCGTGGAGCGTCGGGCTCAGCGTCGGAAGCGTCGTGGCCCCGCTCGTGATCGGAATGGCGCTCGGAGCGCTGCTGGCCGGACTTCCCATCAACTCGGATGGTGCATTCACCGGCAACGTCTCGGATATGTTCTCGGGATTCAGCGTGTGGACGGGCCTGACGCTCGTCGCGTTGTGCCTGTTTCATGGCGCGACGTTCCTCGCGATTCGCACGACTGACGACCTCCGGCAGCGCGCAACCCGCTGGTCGGTGACTCTGGGCATCGTCGCGCTGGTGATGGTCGCCGTGTTCGCGGTCTGGACGTCACTCATGGCCCAGCCGGGATGGCCGTCGTACGTGCTGCTCGCGGCCGCGCTGCTCGCGATCGTCGCGGCCCTGTTGGTCGCGCGGCGAAGCGAGAAGGGCGCCTTCACATCGACGGCGATCGCGATCGCGGCGACCGTCGGCTCGCTGTTTGCGAGTCTCTTCCCCGACGTTCTCGTGTCGAGTACCACAGCCGAATACAGTCTCACGGTGGCAGGCAGCGCGTCGAGCGAGTACGCGCTCACGGTGATGACGATCGTGGCCGCCGTCTTCTTCCCGTTGGTGCTGATCTACCAGGGCTACACGTACATCGTCTTCCGCAAGCGGGTGGGAGGCAGCCCGATGCCCGCCGAACGGATTGTGGAGCCTGACCTGAGTGGCCAGGGGGAGTGACGAGTGCACGTGGTCTGCGGGCCTGAAAACGTCAGGTAGTATTGATCTTGTAGCGCGGGGTGGAGCAGTTCGGTAGCTCGCTGGGCTCATAACCCAGAGGTCGCAGGTTCAAATCCTGTCCCCGCAACAGATGGCAGTTCTCGAAACAGCCACACGAAATCGCTCCTGAGATTCTCAGGGGCGATTTCGTGTTTCCGGGCCGGTTTCGCACGGCACACTAGATCCGACTCGTCGTCGAGTCGTCTGAGAAACGCTGCGCCAGCCAGACGGGCACAACCGCGAGCAGCACCAAGACCGCCGCGACCACGTTGACGACGGGCGCCTGGTTCGGGCGGAAAAGGTTGTTGAAGATCCAGAGCGGCAGAGTTTGGATGGTCGGTCCGGCCGTGAAAGTCGTGACCACGATCTCGTCGAAGCTGAGCGCGAAGGCGAGAACGGCGCCGGCAATGAGCGCACCGCGCGCGTTCGGCAGAGTGATACGCCAGAACGTTTGCCAGCCGGTTGCCCCGAGGTCGGCGGACGCCTCCTCAAGTGAGCTACCCATCCGTCGAAGCCGGGCCTGCACGTTGTTGTAGACGATGACGATGCAGAAGGTGGCATGGCCGATGATGACGGTCGCGAGCCCGAGCGCGACGCCGAGTGGGCCGAGCACCTGCACGAAAGTTGCATTGAGTGCGATGCCGGTGACGATCCCGGGGAGGGTGATCGGAAGGATGACGAGGAAACTGATCGTGGCGCGGCCGAAGAACACGTAGCGCTGCACAGCGAACGCCGCCATGGTACCGAGCAGAAGCGCGATCAGCATGGCGCACAGGCCCGCGACGACCGAGATGCCCAAAGCGCTGAGGGCGCCGCTGCTCGCCGCAGCTTTCTGCCACCATTCGAGGGTGAAACCGGTGGGCGGAAAGCCGAATGTGCGTGAACTGTTGAACGAGTTCAGCACGATGATCAGCAGGGGGATGTAGAGGAACGCGAGCCCGACCACCATGCAGACGGTGAGCGTCAGGCGCAAGGGAGTGGGGAGTTTCATCAGACATTCTCCAATGCTCCGGTGCGTCGCAGTGCGAACAGGTAGAGCACGATTGCGGTGAGGGGGATGAGTGACAGCGTTGCCGCGAAGGGCAGATTGTTGGCCGTCACGAGCTGGCCATAAATGAGATTCGCGAGGAGTTGGGTCTTGCCTCCCACGATCCCGACGGCGATGTAGTCGCCGAGCGTGAGGGAGAAGGTGAAGATGGAGCCGGCCGCGATGGCCGGGAACACCAGCGGCAGGACGACTGACCGAATAGTGCGCCAGGTGCTCGCGCCAAGGTCGAAGCTTGCCTCGACGAGAGAATTTGAGACGCGATCAAAACCGGCGTAGACCGGAATGATCATGAACGGCAGCCACAGGTAGGCGAGCGTGATGACGGTTGCAGTGAGGCCGTATCCCGGTGTGATCCCGCCGGTCACAAAGGCGAGCGGTCCGTTTGGAGCGAGCAGGGTGCGCCACGCGTACGCCTTCACCAGATAACTTGCCCAGAGCGGCGTGGTCACTGCGACGAGCAGAACCAGTCGGGCCCGAGGTGAGGCGACCTTGCTCATGTAGAGCGCCATCGGAATCGCGATCACCGCGTCGATCACTGTCACACCGACGGCGACGAGGATGGTGCGCAGGGCGACCAAGCCGAAGAGCGGGTCGGTGAAGAGCCGGGCAAGGTTGTCGAGCGTGAAGGTATGCTCGACCGCCCCGGTGAAGTCATTGACCGTCCAGAAGACGGAGAAGAGCATGACCAGGATTGAACCGAGGTACATCACCACCAGCCACAGCAGCGGCACGCTCAGGAGCAGCGCGAGCCGCGCCTTGGGCCTGGAGGAGAGATAGCTGGGAGGTCGCGCAGCTACCCTCTGATCTGCTGCCACGCGTTCACCCAGTCGGAATACGAGGTGCAGTTATCACCACTGCCGTCGAGGCACTGCGTGGTCGGCGTCGTCCAATAGTAGATTTTCGCCGCATAGTCAGCATCGGTGGCGTGGTAGGTCGTGCAGAAGTCGGGATCGCTCGTCTCCGTGCAGGCGAGCGTCTGGGCGGGGGCTTCACCGAACCACTCAGCGACCTGGGCGTTCACCGTGGGCGAGGTGATGTAATTCATCCACTCGTACATGCAGTTCGGGTGCTTGGCCTTGGTGGACACCATCCAGGTGTCCGACCAACCGGTCACGCCCTCCTTCGGCACGACGGTCTCGACCTTGACCTTGGCGTCGGCGTTGATCAGATTCGCGATGACTTGCCAGGTCGTGCCGACCACTGAGCTGCCGGACTCGAACGCCTGAACTTCTTTCGTGAAGTCTGACCAGTACTCACCGACGTTCGCGCTCTGCTTCTTCAACAGAGTGACCGCGGCGGCGAGCTGCTTGTCCGTCAGCGAGTAGGGGTCGGTGATGCCGAGATCCGGCTGAGTCGCCTTCAAGTAGAGAGCGGCGTCCGCGATATAGATGGGGGAATCGTAGGCGGTGACTTTGCCCTTGTAGGCGTCAGAGTCGGTGAAAACCGCCGACCAGGATGTCGGTGCCGGCGATACAGCAGAGGGCGTGTACATCAGCAGATTCRCGCCCCAGCCGTGCGGGATCCCGTAGGACTGGTCGTTCACGGAGTTCCATGAGCCGTTCTTGAGGAACGACGAGATCGTTTTGTAGTTGGGCACCAGTTTCGTGTTGACGGGAGCGACATCGCCGGCGTAGATCAGCCGAAGTGTTGCGTCGCCCGATGCTGAAACCCCGTCGTACTGGCCGGTGCGCATGAGCTGGATCATGTCGTCAGAGGTCGCGCCATAGGTGGTGTGTACTTTGCAGCCGGTCTGCGCCTCGAAGGGATGCACCCAGTCGACAGAAGGGTCGTTCGAGCCGTCCTCGGCGTAGCCTGCCCAGGCGATCAGGTTGAGCTGTCCCTCGCCCGCGCCGAGCGAGCTGGCCATCGGTTCTTTCGGCGGCTCCGCCCTCGTGCTTCCGGAGGAGCTGTTGGGGGTGCCGCCCGACGAACACCCGGACAGGAGCATCGCGGCCGCCACAATGACGGCCGCACCCGTCGTTGCCAGGCGAAACATCCTTTTCATGAGGGGAGCCTCTCTTCTTGTGACTGTCTTCGGTGCTCCGGGTGACAGCCCGGTCAGTCTGAGATTCTGCGGAAGGCCTCTTCCGGCCAACGAAGGGTGACCTCGGCACCGCGTCGGATACCCGTGTCGAGGCCGCCTTCGGCATTCAGCACGGTGGCGCTGAGGGTGAGCCCGACTGGCCCGTCGACGACGATGCGCGTGACCGAACCCGCATAAACAACGTCGCGAACGATCCCATCGATATGGGGCATATCCGTCGGCGTGGGTTCACCCCGTGGCACGATCGCGACCTTCTCCGGGCGCACCGCGAACGACCCGGTCTTACCGAAAAGTGCACGGGCGGAATCCGCCCCGATGAAATTCGACGAGCCGACGAAGGCCGCGACGAATGCGGTCGCCGGATACTCATACACCTCGTGCGCCGGGCCGAGCTGCTCGATCTGCCCATTGTTGAAGACGGCCAGACGGTCGCAGAGCGTCAACGCCTCGTCCTGGTCATGGGTCACGAAGACGAACGTGATGCCGACCTCCCGCTGGATGGCCTTGAGCTCAAGCTGCATCTGCTCGCGCAGCTTGAGGTCGAGCGCGCCGAGCGGCTCGTCGAGCAGCAGCACTTTGGGCCGCTTCACCAGGGCGCGAGCGAGCGCCACACGTTGGCGCTGGCCGCCGGAGAGTTGCGTCGGCCGACGGCTGTCGTATCCACCGAGACGCACCATCTCGAGCGCTTCACCAACCCGCCGGATGCGTTCGGCCTTCGGGACCTTGTCGACGAGGAGACCGTATTCGATGTTCTTCGCGACGGTCATGTGCGGAAAGAGCGCATAGTCCTGAAAAACCGTATTGACGTCGCGTCGGTACGAAGGAATCGCGGTCGCGTCGGTTCCGCCGAGAAAGACCGAACCGGAGGTCGGAGTCTCAAAGCCCGCAATCATCCGGAGCACCGTCGTCTTTCCCGAGCCAGACGGCCCGAGCATGGCGAAGAACTCGCCATCGAAGACATCGAGATCAATTCCGTCGACGGCTGTCACCGAGCCGAACGACTTGCGCAGCGCGCGCAGTGAGATTTGCGGGGTGGGAATCCGCTTTTCGCTGCTCCCCGCGCCCGACGAATCGAAGCCGGGTTGATCACCGGTCGCAGCTTCTGTGGTGCGGGTCTCTGTCATTTCCACCCTTTCGGGCGAACGGTTTCAGGTGTCAGTTGAGTGCAATGCAACCACTCCGGAATACCGCCGTCAACCATCCCGCATGCCGGTCGTGCCGGTGCACAGGAGTAGCCAACTGCTGGGTTGTTGGCTCAGCCTCCGAGACGCGCCACGGCGTTGACGGCCGAGCGAACGGATGCCACCGTCTCGGCCACCTCATCGGCTGTCGTCGACGCCGCGAGGGTGAACCGAACGGCGGTCTGAGCGACGGTCGCCTCGATTCCGAGTGCCGTCAACACATGCGAGGCCTCATCGCTTCCGGCGGCACAGGCCGACCCGCTCGAGCAGACGATCCCGCGACGTTCGAGCTCAAGCAGCACCGCCTCCCCACTTGTGCCCGGAAACACGAAGGAGGCAGTGCCGGGCAACCGGTCGGTGCGATGGCCGGTGAGGAGGGAGCCGGGAACACCGCCGAGCACGCCGTCGATGAGGGCGTCGCGCAGAATCGTGGTCTCGGCTGCCGCCGTGAGCCGCTCAGCCTCGGCCAAGCGCAGGGCCGTGGCCAGTGCGACAGCGCCGGCGACATTCTCGGTGCCGCTGCGTTTGCCGCGCTCCTGTCCGCCGCCGTGCAGCACCGGTTCGAGTGGGTGGCGTCCGCGCACGAGGAGCGCCCCGATTCCCGCCGGCGCGCCGACCTTGTGGCCCGAGATCCCGAGGGCATCAACACCCAGCGACGTGACGTCGAGCGGCAGCCAGCCGGCTGCTTGCACCGCGTCGGTATGAAACGGAACGCCCCGGGAACGTGTCACCGCGGCCAGCTCAGCGAGAGGTTGAATCGTGCCCACCTCGTTGTTGGCATATTGCACCGAGACGAGGGTCGTGTCGTCACGTATGGCAGCGGCGAGGTGGGCGGGATCAACGAGCCCCGTCGCATCCACCGGAAGAAACGTGATCTCAAAACCGTGAACGCGAGCCAGGTAATCAGCCGATGCCAGCACGGCTTCATGCTCGATCGGGGTGGTGATGAGGTGCTTGCCCCGCGGCGCGCCGAGCGCGATCCCCTTGACCGCGAGATTCGCGGCCTCGGTGCCGCCGCTCGTGAAGACGACCTCACCGGGCCGAGCGTCGAGCACCGCCGCAACCTCGCGCCGAGCGGCGGCGAGGGCTGCGGCCGCTGCTTCGCCGCGCTGGTGGTGGCTTGACGGATTGCCGAAACCGCCGGTCAGGAACGGCCACATTGCTTCCAGGGCTTCGCGGCGCACAGGGGTGGTCGCGGCATTGTCGAGATAGATCATGAGCGTTGGATCTGTGACGGGTCAGACGATCGGCAGGTCGACAGAAGCCGGTGGGGGAGTGATCACAACGTCGAGCCCGAGATCGAGCGAGTGCACGCTGTGGGTGAGTGCGCCGACCGAAATCACATCGACGCCCGTGGCGGCGATCGAGCCGACGGTCTGCAGGTTGACCCCGCCGCTGGCCTCGACGATCGCGCGCCCCGCGACGAGAGCCACGCCGGTGCGCAAGTCAGCGGGGCTGAAATTGTCGAGCATGATCGTGTCGACACCGGCGGAGACAACCGGTTCGATCTGGTCGATCCGGTCGACCTCCACCTCCAGGTGCGTGGTGTGCGAGAGTCGCTCGCGCACCTGTCGCAGAGCGGTGGTCACATCGAGGCCGCCGGCGGTGAGAATCGCGAGGTGATTGTCTTTGGCCATGACCGCGTCGGAGAGGCTGAACCGATGATTGTGGCCGCCGCCGTCCCGAACCGCGTGGCGTTCCAGCACCCGCAGGCCCGGGGTGGTCTTGCGCGTGTCGACGATGCGAGCGCTGGTGCCTTCCGCCTCCGCGACGTAGGCAGCGGTGAGGGTGGCGATGCCGCTCATCCGCTGCACGAAGTTCAGGCCGATGCGTTCGGCTTGCAGGATGCCCCGGGCTGAGCCCGAGACAACGGCGAGTGTGTCGCCGGCGGCGAACGCGTCGCCATCGGCGACCTGCAGCGTGACCGTGATCGCGGCATTCGTCTGCCGGAACGCCGACTCGAACACCGCACTGCCGCTGAACACGCCGGGTTCGCGGGCGACCAATGCCGCCGTCGCGGTGGCGGCAGAGGGAATGAGCATCTCGCTGGTCAGGTCGCCCCAGGGCGCGTCTTCGTCGAGTGCGGCGCGAACGACGGTGTCGATGGAATGTCTGGTCAGCATGCGAAGGCCTCCTCGGCCTGGGGAACAGAGTGAACGGCGAACAACCCGGCAGCGGTCGTCGGCTCAGAATCAGTGGGGAGCAGCCAGGTGGCAGCCGTCGTCGAGTCGGGTGTCGTCAGGTCGGCACGACGCCAGGCACGCGAGAATGCGCGCTCGGGCCGGGTGAGCACGAAGTCGGCCCGGTGGTGTGCGCCGCGGGACTCCTCCCTGGCGCGGGCGGCGGCGACGGTCAGCTGGGCGAGCAGCAGCAGATTCGCGTCTTCGCGTTCGGTCATAGTCAGAGGTTCGGATGCCGGGGCACGGGTGTGCCAGCCGGCGAGCGTGGCCGTCGCCGCGTCGAGCCCTGCGCCGGAGCGGTGAACCCCCGCGCAGCGCCACATCAGGTCGGCGAGAGCGGCGCGGCTGAAAGCTTCGTTGGTTGACCTCGTCGAAACCACGTGAGTCGATCTCTGAACGCGGGCGGCATTCGAGGGCTGTCCGAATAGGGTCTCGACAAGCTCGACCACCGGGGCCGGCTCGAGCAGTCTGACGGGCGCAGCGACGGCTGGCCCGCCGAGCGCGCGCACCGCACGATCGGCGAAAACTGCGGCCTCGAGCAGCGAGTTCGAGGCGAGCCGGTTGGCGCCGTGCGCTCCGGTGCGGGCGACCTCGCCGATCGCGAAGAGGCCGGGCAGCGTGCTTCGGCCCCAGTGATCGGTGACGATGCCACCCATCCAGTAGTGCGCGGCCGGGGCGACCGGAACGGAATCGACCGCCCAATCGAGGCCGACGGCTGCACACGCGGCGGTGATCGTGGGAAAGCGGGACTCCAGCTTGCCGCGACCGATCATCGTCGCATCCAGGCGCACCGGTTCACCATCCTGCGCCTGCATTTCGGCGGCGATCGCCCGGGCCACGACGTCGCGCGGAGCGAGTTCGGCGTCGGGATGCACGGCGAGCATGAACCGTTCGCCGCGGGCGTTCCGCAGCACCGCCCCTTCGCCACGCACGGCTTCGGACACGAGAGGCGTGCCGGGTACCGCGAGAGCGGTGGGGTGGAACTGATAGAACTCCAGGTCGGCGACTGCGGCTCCGGCGCGCCAAGCGGCCGCAACACCGTCACCCGTCGCGACCGATGGGTTCGTGGTGTGACGGTACAGCGCCCCCGCGCCACCGGTGGCGAGGATGACGACATCCGCGTTGATCAAACGCGTGCTCTGGCCACCGCCTCCACGGGTGCCGGCGGCGGTCGCCCCGCCGACAGCCGCGCTGGCGAGGAGGGCACCGGTGACGACGCCACCCTCCACGACAAGGTCGGCGAGCATCGTGTGTTCCTTGATGCGCAACGAGCCGGGCCGCGTCGGCCCCGGGAGCGCACTGCGTCGGCGCACTGTTGCGATGAGGGCGGCCTCAATGGCGGCCCCGGTAGCGTCTCCACCGGCATGCAGCACACGCGAGCGCGAATGCGCGGCTTCCAGCCCACGGCGAAGGCCCGACTCGTCGTGATCGAAGTCGACGCCGAACCTGATCAGATCCCGCACCCGCGCAGGCCCTTCACCGCAGAGCACGCGCACGGCGGCAACATCGTTCAGCCCGGCGCCGGCGAGCAGGGTGTCCTGCACGTGGGCCTCAACCGAATCGCCCGGAAAGAGCGCGGCGGCGATGCCGCCCTGCGCATAGCGGGTGTTGCTTTCGGCCAGCTCTGCTTTTGTCACCAGGGTCACCGAATGGCCGGCATCGGAGGCCCGCACAGCGGCGAGCAGCCCGGCGAGGCCGCTGCCGACGATCAGCACCGAGGTCATGGGTCAGACTCCGGCAGGGGCGGCGACCGGCGGCAGGGCGGCCAGCATCCGCTCGAGGGCGAGCTTCGCGTGCGTGGCAACGTCGGCGTCGACGGCGATGCGGTTGAGCACAGCGGCGGGGCGTTCCGCGGTTCCGACCAGCGCTTCGAGCACCCAGGCCAGGTAGCCCGCGTGGATGCGGTACATGGTGGAGCACGGGCAGACCACCGGGTCGAGGCAGAAAATGGTGTGTTCGGGGTGTTCGGCAGCCAAACGCTGCACGAGGTTGATCTCAGTGCCGATGGCAAAGGTCGATCCGGCCGGGGCCGCGGCGATCGCCTTGCGGATGTAGTCGGTCGAGCCGTACTCGTCGGCCGCATCGACGACTGGCATCGGGCACTCGGGGTGCACGATCACGCGCACGTCCGGGTAGTCCTGGCGCGCCTTCTCGATCTGGTCGACGGTGAAGCGCTTGTGCACACTGCAGAAACCGTGCCAGAGAATGACCTGTGCGTCGTCGAGCTCGGTGGCAGTGTTGCCGCCGAGCGGACGGTTCGGGTTCCACATGGGCATCTTCGAAAGCGGCACCCCCATCGCCTTCGCGGTGTTGCGCCCCAGGTGCTGGTCAGGGAAGAAGAGCACCCGCTGGCCGCGCTCGAAGGCCCACTCGAGCACGGTCTCGGCGTTCGACGAGGTGCAGACGATGCCGCCGTGCTCACCACAGAAGGCCTTGAGGGCGGCCGAGGAATTCATGTAGGTGACCGGGATCACGGGAACGCGGCCATCGGCATCCGGCTCGGTGCCGTAGACCTCGCTCAGCTGCTCCCAGCATTCGGTGACCGAATCGATGTCGGCCATGTCGGCCATCGAGCAGCCGGCGGCCAGGTTCGGCAGGATCACGGCCTGGTCGGGCCCCGACAACAGGTCGGCGGTCTCGGCCATGAAGTGCACGCCGCAGAATACGATCGCCTCGGCGTCGGGGCGGCTGCGCGTCGCCTGCGCGAGTTGGAACGAGTCGCCGACGAAATCGGCGTGCCGCACGACTTCTTCACGCTGGTAGAAGTGGCCGAGCACCACGACGCGGTCGCCGAGCGTCTCTTTCGCCGCACGGATGCGCAGGTCGAGTTCGTCGGCGGATGCGGTGCGGTACTCGGCCGGCAGCTCACCCTGGCGCGGTGAACCGGTCGGAATCACGTCACCCATCGACGAGCCGGGGCCGTAGCCCGGAACACCGGAATCGAACTCCCACGGACCCTTCGCCAGGTCGGGGCTGCAGGTGCTGCCTGCCGCGCTGCCGGTGCTGATGAGTCGAATTGTCGTGTCGACGGATGCGTTGGTCATGGTGGTTCTCCCGGAGTGGGTCGTGCGGGGTGGGCCGTACGGGGTGGATTGTGGAGAGGTGAGCGAGGGGCTAGGAATTCGGGGTGGGAATCGGACGTTCCGGAATCGGTCGCTCCGGAATTTCAGAGGGGCGACGCCCCGATGGCGCCGCGCTTGCGGAGAGCAGCTCGGCGTTGTAGCGATAGAGCCGGGGCGGTCGATTGCGGGCGCCGGCGAGTCGTTCGCCGGTGTCGACGACCGACCCGGAGGCCTCCATGCTGCGCCGGAAGTTCGCCGGATCGAGTGGCTTCTGCAGGACCGCCTCGTGTACCTCCCGCAACTGGGAGAGCGTGAAAGTCTCGCCGAGAAAGGCGTGGGCGATGCGGGAATACTCCATCTTGGTGCGCAGGCGCCAGAGCGCGTATTCGACGATGCGGTTGTGGTCGAAGGCCAACTGCGGCAGGGCGTCGGCGGGAAACCACCGCACGTTGTCGCCGACGGCGACCTGCGCCGCCTCATCCGATTGCACGAGAGCCCAGTAGACGACGGAGATCACGCGTCGGCCGGGGGAGCGGTTAAGCGCGCCGAAAGTGTAGAGCTGCTCGAGGTAGGTGGGTGTGAGGCTCGTGGTTTCGCGCAGGGTGCGTGCCGCTGCGGTGGCCAGCTCTTCATCGTCGGGCAGCCAGCCGCCGGGGAGCGCCCAATGCGATTCGAATGGTTCGCGTGTGCGTCGCACCAGCGGAAGCCACAGGGTCATCAGGCCGGATGTCGCGTCTGGGCGCAGCGCGAAGATCACCGTCGACACCGCAAGGGTGGTGCCCTGGTTGTCGACACGATGCTGCTCGGCCACGGTGAGAACCCATCTAGTAAAGGTTGTAAAGACTTTAACTCAGTGGGTCCATCATATAGTCATTCTGACCAGAACTCATCCCCGAATCTCTTCGCGGAAGTGATGCGCTCTTGCGACACTCAGCCCCGGCGCGAGGTCGCCACTGTGGGAACCTCGCCGGCGCGCACCGCGCCCTGACCGGTGAGTCCCCAGATAGTGACCCGCCCCATCGCCTCGAGCACGATCTTGCCGCTCATCTTCGAGGAACCGTGCGTTCGCTCGACGAACGTGATCGGAACCTCGACCACGGTCAGACCGGCCCGCACCGCGTGAAGCAGCATGTCGATCTGAAAGCAGTAGCCGTGACTTTCGACGCTGGAGAGCCGCATCCGTTCCAGGGCATGTGCCGTGTAGATGCGGTAGCCGCCGGTCACGTCGCGTTGCTGCAGACGCAGCAGAATCCGTGAGTACGTCGATCCACCCTGTGACAGCATCCGACGGTGCCACGGCCAGTTCACGATGTGGCCTCCGGGAACCCACCGCGAGCCCATCACCACGTCGGCGCCGGCGCTCGCCGCCAGCAAACTCGGCAGTTGTTCCGGCAGATGGGACCCATCGGCATCCATCTGCACGAGGGTTTCGTAACCGCGCGAGAGTGCCCAGGTGAACCCCTCCAGGTAGGCGGCGCCCAGCCCGTTCTTGGCGGAACGATGCAAGACATGCACGCGTGGATCCTGCGCCGCCAACGTGTCGGCGAGTATCCCGGTACCATCGGGTGACGAATCGTCGACAATGAGCACCTCGGCATCGGCGACGTTCGCACGAACGCGCGAAACAATCGGTTCGAGGTTGTCAATCTCATTGAAGGTCGGAATGATGACCAGCGTCTGTGGCATGGGGGGCTACCTCGTCATTTCGATTATTGTAGTGCGATTCACAGTGGTGGTCATGGCATGGGAAAAGCCCAGGTTTTCAAGGTCTCGCACCGCGGTCCCCACGAATTCGGTGCTCCCCACGTTCTGCAGAATCCAGACGGCGTTCGTGTCTGCCAGTTCGTTGGAGACGGATGCGAGTGGCACCGTCGTATCCCACAGGCCGGCGGTCTGCTGGAACGGCATCCCGAGCGTCACATCCTTGAGCCCGCTGAACGCAGAAGGATAGAGCCGCAGAGCCAAGCGCGGCAGGCGCGACGGACGCACGCTGTCATCGAAGATTACCGCGTCACCGGGATGCGCGGCTGCCGCGATCACCGCCGCCGCCTGACGCCAATCGCTGCCGTCCTTGGCGAAACTCGTGCGCTGCGCGAGATAGATCGGCGCGACCAGCGCGAGAAGCAGGAGTACTGCGCCGGCTTGAAGCCAGCGTTGTCCGAGACCGACGATCCCGAGTGCGATGACGATCGCGAGGGCCGGCGTGCAAAACGAGAGATAGCGCTCGGAGTACATCGGCGTGATCAGCCAGGTTCCGATCAGCACCAGCGAACTCGGCACGACAATCCACGCGAGCAGCACAATGAGGCCGGGGCGCGCAGATTGCCCGAACGCCCGAAGCCGACCTCGAGAGCGAAAGACCGTGACGACCGCCAGCACCATGAGGCCCCACGCGAGAACGGCGACCGGGGTGCTGACGAACCACTGGCTGACCAGAGCAGTCAGCAGGCTGGGTTGGGGTCGGCGGCCGATGAACGAGATCTGGCCATGCTGCGCGAGGCCATAGACCAGAACGGGGGCGGCGAGCAGAATTCCGATTCCGGTGGCCACCAGCCAGCTGCGGCACAGCGTGCGTCGATTCGCTTGCGGCGCCCACAGCCAGACGGCCAGCGCGTGAATCGGAATGAGCAGCACGAGGTAGAGAAACACATAGATGCCGAAGGCGGCGAGCACGGCGTACGCGGCCCACAGCCCACGTCGCATCCGGATGCTGGTGGTCGGCAGCGCCGCTTGTCGCAGCACGTGCAGGAGAAGCACGGTCAGCCAGATTCCGCACGCTGTCGCCAACGCGGTCGACCGGGCTTCGGCGCCCATGTACGTGACCCGGGGCAGAACGGCGAAGACGAGACCGGCGACGATCGCAACATTCGCGGTGAAGAGGTGCCGCGCCAGCATCGCGGTGCCCATCGTCGCCGCCCCGATCGCCAGGGCGCTCGGGAGTCGCGTCGCGAGTTCGGAGGTGCCGAAGACTTGAATCCACGGATGCAGAAGAAGGTAGTACGTGCCGTGCACCGCATCGACATGGCCGAGCATCTGAAAAAGCGACGGCAATGAACGTTCGGCCGACATGATGCTGGCGGCTTCGTCGCCCCAATACGACGGATTCCACGAGCCGGCGAACGAGACGAGTGCGCCAATGACTCCGAGCACCGCTGCGGTGCGGGTGAACCGCGGGTTCGGCGTCAGGGCGCGCGGCGGCGCGGTCGTCGCGGTCCGTTGCACGAATGTGGTCACGTCCCCGACGCTAGGCGGCTCAGGTTAACGATTGGCTGCGTACGGAGGGCGTGCTCCTGCGAAGGCTCTCAGGTTTGAGGTCGCGTCAGCCCAGATGCCGGGGGAGCCGCGCCTCGACGGTCAAACCTGTTGCGGTGTTCGAGACCGAAATCGTGCCACCGGCCCGTTCGACGATCGCGTGAACGACCGCCAGGCCGAGCCCCGAACCACCTGAACCGCTCGCCCGGGAATCGTCGGTGCGCGAGAATCGGTCGAAGGCCAGGGGGAGAAATTCTTCGGGCATGCCGGGCCCGGTGTCGACGACCCGAGCCACGGCGACGTCGCCCTCTCTCGACAAGCTCACCGTCACGGTTCCGCGGGGGCCCAGTGCGACCAGTGAGTTCGCGATCAGGTTGTCGACGAGTTGACCCATGTTGGTGCGTGACAGTGTGTACCGTCCGTTGGGGTCGTCGCCGGAGATCTCGAACTCGACCTCGACCTCGCGAAAGTTTCTGGTCATCCGCGCTCGATCGACGGAGCCGGTCACCTCTGCGACGAGCCCGTTCCAATCGGTCTCGGGCGGAGCCTGATCACTCTCCAGTTTCGAGAGTTCGAGCAGATTCGTGGCCAGCCGGGAGAGCCGGTCGACCGTGGCCGATGCCTCATCGATGTCTCTCAGAAGCGCCGGGGCGTTGCCGGAGTCCAAATGTGCCAATTCAAGCTGGGTCTTCAAAACGGCCAGCGGCGTGCGCAACTCGTGGCTGGCATCCGACACGACCTGCCTCTCACGATCGACGCCACGGCGCAGTCGATCGATGAACGCATTGAGCGTCACGGCGAGCTGGCTGACCTCGTCGCGCCCGGCCGGCACAGGCAATCGAGCGGATGCGCCGACCTCGCTCAGGCTCTCGGCCTCCTCGCGGAGCCGGTTCACCGGGCGTAGCGCGGCGCCGGTGAGCAGCCAGGAGGCGATGCCGAAGCCGCCAATCAACACGACGGTGCCGGTGAGCAGAACGCCGGTGAGTTCGTCGAGAAGCAAGCCGAGGGCTTCCTGATTGCGTGCGGTCACGATGATCCAGGTACCGTCGGACGTCTCGACCGGGGTCGCCATCACCAGGTAGGTCGAGTGTCCAGCTTGAATCTCGCGCGGCGGTCCCTCGAGCTGGGCCAGCATTTTCGTGTGCGACGCGAGGCTGAGCGGCAAGGTCGACTCTTGAACGAGGCCGGTCGGATCCACCACAGCGACGAGCTGGCCTTCGCCGGGAACTTCGACTGTCGAGCCCGGCTCGGCGAGGAGGCCAGAGACGATGGGTGCCGCGTCGCTTTTCAGCAGGCTCGCCGTGGTCTCGGCGAGGATCGACTGCACCTCGAGGCGAAAGAAGAACGCGGCCGTGCTGAACAGCACCGCCGCGATGAAGAGACTCCCGAGGGTGATTCGTGCCCGGATGGACAGCCCGGGCAGGCGTCTCATTCCGTCAACTCCACGGTGTAGCCGGTGCCGCGAACGGTCACGATGCGGATTCCGGCCACAGACGAGTCGATCTTGCGACGCAGGTAGCTGATGTACTGGTCGACGATGTTCGGGTCGATGTGCAGGGTGCCGTCCCAGATCTCCTCGAGGATCGTGGCCCTGTCGACAACCCCGCCGGCGCGGCCGCAGAGCAGCCGAAGCAGCGCGAACTCCTTGGGGCTCATGGCGACGGTGTGACCGGCCACGCTCACCCGAAGGTCCCGAGAGTCGAGCACGAGGTTTCCGAGTTCCAGGGTGAGCTGCGCTCCCATCGACTGCCGCCGCAGAAGCGCGCGCACTCGAGCGGTGAGCTCGGCGAAGGCGAACGGTTTGGTCAAATAGTCGTCTGCGCCGCTGTCGAGGCCGAATACCCGGTCTTCGACAGTGTCACGTGCGGTGAGGAGCAGCACCGGCATGGTGTTGCCGGTCTCCCGGATGCGGCGGCACAGTTCGAATCCTGACATCTGCGGGAGCATCACATCGACGGCCGCCAGGTTGAAGTCTTCGTGGGCAACCGCGATCAACGCATCCATGCCGCTGGCGACCCGGTGGACCTCATAGCCCTCGGCGGTCAGACCGCGTTCAATCAGTGAGCCCATCTGCTCATCGTCTTCAACGACCAGGATCTTCATTGCAGCACCCTTCAGAGCTCTTCCGGCCCAATTCGCCGATCAGTCGCCGTCGCCGATTCTGAACGGAGATCGCGGCACGTGCAACTTTCTCACACGCGATCGATTGTGTCAGCCTCCTGGCGCAGCACTGCCCGGCAATGTGGTGCGTCATCGCGGGGATGCCGCCGACCGTGGGCAGTGCGTTGCGCGGGCAATCGTCGACACCGAGGCGCACGGGCAGCGCGCCGATAGGCTGGCGACATGGTCGAAACTCACACCTCGGAGGCTCCCACGCCTGTCGGTATCGCCGTCTGCCAGTTTCGGCCGGGGGCCGACGAGGCAGCAAATCTCAGTGAGATGCGTCGATTGGCTGCGCTCGCCGCTTCGCGGGGTGCTGCGCTCGCCGTGTTTCCCGAGTATTCAGCGTTCTTCGAACCAACACTCGGCCCCGCGTTCGTCACCGCTGCGCAGTCACTCGACGGCAGTTTCGTCACCGCCATGGCCGACCAGGCCCGCGACCTCGGAATCTTCGTCGTCGCCGGAATGCTCGAGACGACGAGCGACCCTGCCCGCTTCTCGAACACGCTTGTCGCCGTGTCGCCCGATGGACTCCTGGTCGCGACCTATCGCAAGCTTCACCTGTACGACGCCTTCGGCGACCGGGAGTCGAACTGGGTCGTTGCCGGTGAGATCGAGCAACCAGAGACCTTCACCGTTCAGGGTCTGACGATCGGGTTGCAGACCTGTTACGACATCCGCTTTCCCGAAGTCACCCGGCGACTGGTGGATGCCGGCGCTGATGTCGTGCTCGTTCCCGCCGAGTGGGTGCGTGGCCCGCTCAAGGAGCATCACTGGCGCACGCTCGTGACCGCGCGCGCGTTGGAGAACACGATCTATGTCGCGGCGGCCGATCACACGCCGCCGGTGGGCGTGGGCAACAGCATGATCGTCGACCCGATGGGCGTCGAGCTCGCCACCGTCGGCGAGATCACGGACATCGGCATCGCCTGGGTGTCGGCGGAGCGCATCAGCGCCGTAAGGGCGATCAACCCGGCGCTGGCCCTGCGTCGATTCACGGTGGTCCCGCGCTGACTTCGGTGGTTCGCTGACTCAAGTGCGCACGTGGGTGATCCCGTGTGGGCGTTATGTAAAGGAGGAGATTCTGCGACTCGCCGACCTGACCTGCCGGTCGTGATCGGTGTGTCGCAGAATCTCCTCCTTTGCGTTCAGCGCGCCGAGAGTGCGGCGAGCTGCCGCGCGGCCTGCTCCAAGACCTCAACCCGCTTGCAATAGGCGAAACGCACGAGCGACGCGTAGCGGTGACGGTGGTCGGGCGAGGTGAACGCACTCAGTGGTACCCCGACGACGCCGGCGAGCTCGGGCAGTGCGCGGCAGAACTCGGCGCCTTCTGCGTAGCCGAGGCTCTGGGCATCCGCCACGATGAAGTAGGAGCCTTGCGGCACGGTGATCTCAAAACCCGCGGCGCGCAGCCCGGTGGCGAGCAGATCGCGCTTGGCGGCCAGGTCTGCCGCGATGCCGGAGTAGAAGGTGTCGGGTAAATCGAGTCCGCGGGCGATCGCCGGCTGAAACGGCGCCCCATTCACATAGCTGAGGAACTGCTTGACGGCGAGAATCGCGGTCACGATGGGGGCCGGAGCGCTCAGCCAACCGATCTTCCAGCCCGTCGTGTTGAACGTCTTGCCCGCCGACGAGATGGTGATCGTGCGTTCGGCAGCACCGGGCAGAGTCGTGAGGGGGATGTGCGGCACGCCGAACGTGAGGTGTTCGTAGACCTCGTCGGTGACGATGAGCGCGTTGTGGCGGTGCGCGAGGTCGACGATGAGTGCGAGTGTCTCGGCGCTGAAGACGGTGCCCGTTGGGTTATGCGGGTTGTTGATCAGGATGAGACGGGTGCGGTCGGTGATGGCCGCCCGCAGCTCGCTCTCATCGGGCTGAAAGCTGGGGGCGTGCAGGGGCACGGTGCGGTGGATGCCGCCGCCCAACGCGATCAGGCCGCCGTAAGCGTCATAGAACGGTTCGAACGTCACGACTTCGTCGCCCGGTTCGAGCAGCGCGAGGATCGTCGCCGCCAACGCCTCGGTCGCGCCAGCGGTGACCAGGATCTCGGTAGCCGGGTCGACGGCGAGTCCGTAGAAGCGCTGCTGGTGGCGGGAGATGGCGTCAAGCAGGATCGGATCGCCGCGCCCGGGCGGGTACTGGTTCACTCCATCGGAGATAGCCTGGCGCGCGGCGTCGAGCACCTCGGCCGGTCCGTCTTCGTCAGGAAACCCCTGTCCGAGGTTGATCGACCCGGTGCGCCCGGCAAGTGCACTCATCTCGGCGAAGATGCTGGCGGTCACGCTGCCGTCGGCGGCGAGCAAACCGGCTCCGCGGGCGGTGCGCTGCCAAGCGCCGGTAATCGTCATTTCGCAACCTGCATGCCCTCAAAGCTACGACATTCCTCTGAGCTAAGGAGTGCGGACGCGGGGGAGAGGTCGACCAACCTCGCACAACCTGTGGATAGTTTGCACCTGCTAGTGCCGATCTGCCCTAACGTGTCGGCATGCGCACTGCGAGTGGGGGCCGTCACACCGCTGCTGACGCTGTGCGTGCCCGGGCCGGACTGCTCCTTGTCGCCGCGGCGTTGGTGTTGAGCGGATGCGCGTCGGCCCCGGATCCCGTTCCCTCAGAATCGCGGTCGGCTGCGGAACCGGTCTTTGCCTCTGATGAGGAGGCGCTCGCCGCGGCGACAGAGGCGTATGCCGCGTACTTGCAGATGTCAGATCAGATCTTGATGGATGGTGGATTCGATCCTGATCGAATTCGCCCACTTGTTTCACGCCCGATGGCAGAATCCGAAATCCGCGGATTCAAGGAGATTTCGGACAAGGGCTACCGGAGCTCTGGCGGAAGCGAATTTGAGAACCTGACTCTTCAATCCCGCGAGGAAGCGGACGGCGAATCGAGCGGAAGGATTGTCGTATATCTTTGCTCTGACGTTTCAGCGGTGGATGTGTGGGACTCGAATGGAGTGTCGGTCATCTCGGCGAGTCGTCCAGATCGCACGCCCTTCGAAGTAGTTTTCACCAGCAACACCTCGGATCCGCAGCACCTGATTGTTAGCTCATCAGATGTTTGGGAAGGGAATGGGGTCTGCTAATGAAGGCATTCCCATTTTCTGCAACGGCATTTGTCATCTGTCTAATCGCTGGTCTCGGTGTGCAAGGCGCCGCTGCTGAGCCGGGCGCATGTAACAGAACAGACATCCAACTTGGCAACTGCGCGGAAGCCAACGGCTCGATCAACGGCGGCGGCGTCGACGTCTCGGCCGGCATCGAGTCCGGTTCGAACGGCAGCAGCGATGAAAGCTCCGGGGCTGCGGAAGGCGTCGACGGCGACGATGCGCCCCTCGGAAATGCCGGCACAATCGGCGCGCCCGACGCCATTGATCGCGAGGACTATGTGATCAATTGCATCCCGAACTCGCCGTGCGATCCGAATTTCACGGTGAGCATCAGTGACTTGGTGAACTTCACTCCGGCCAAGACCTCCACCGGTATGGAGCCGAACGGCTGGGCGGTGGTCGGCCTCCCCGCGAACTTCATCGCTCGGGCATCGGCACACACCCAATCTGGCCTCCTCCTCGGGTTCCCGGCCGACGTTCGATTCACGCCAGTCGGCTTTCGGTGGAGTTTCGGCGATGGCACGACGGCGACCTTGGCCACCGGCGGATCGTCCTGGGACGACCAAGGATTGCCCGAGTTCTCCGACACGGTGACAAGTCATCGTTTTGCGGAATCCGGATCATTCGTCATCGTCGGAACTGTGATTTACACAGCGGAGTATCGGTTCGCCGGCCGCTCATGGAAAGGGATTGCCGGTACTCTGGCAGTGTCGGCTGATCCGTTCACAGCGGTTGCCGGACAGGCCAAGACGGTGCTCGTGAACGACGAGTGTCAGGCCGATCCACGCGGCCCCGGTTGCTGAATCGCACGACCCGGCCCGACCCCAAGCAAGGTCACGGCTTCGCCATTGAATGCTCTCAGTCCTCGCATATAAAACGTTCAGGTTCGAGGGCGAAGCTATCAACGCTTGGAAGGAGCACCCCATGACCGACAGCACCAACGAATCAGGCACCACCCCCGAAACGCAGGGCGACGCAGTTGCCCAGAGCGACGCCGGTGCCGTCGAAGTCAACACGGCCGGCGAAGCAGTCGTACCCGCTGCAGCTCAGCCCGTTGCAGCAGAACCAACCGCCCCCGAGGCGGCCCAGCCCGTAGCAGCCCAGCCCGTTGCAGCCCAGCCCGTTGCAGCTCAGCCCGCAGCGGCAGCTCCTGCTGCGGCAACCCCCGCAGCTCCTGAGACACCTGTCGTCCCAGCTGTCCCCGTCGCGCAGACCCCGGCACCGACGCCGGCACCGACCCCTGAGGTTCCCGCCGCCCAGACTGAAGCCCCCGCGGCGCAGCCTGCTGCCCCGGCCGCCTCCGTCCCCCCGGTCGCCCCGGTCACCCCGGCAGCAGCCGCGCCGCACACCGCCGCGCCTGCCGCCTACCCCGCGCACTCGGCTCACGCATCCCAGCCGGCTCAGCCAGTAGCATCCGGCCAGCCCGCAGTATCCGGCCACCCTGCCCCGACCGGAGCAACCGCCGCCTACCCGACCGACGCCTTCGGCCGCCCACTCTATGCCGGAGCACCCGACGCAAACGGCGCCCCCGCCTACGCCACGGAGAACGGCTACCCGACAGAGCCGATTCCTCCGCTGAAGAAGAAGGACCCCGCTCGCCGCAAGGGCTCCGCCACGATCATCGCCGCTCTTGCCATTGGAGCGATCCTCGGTGGCGCATCGGGTGCCGGCGTTGTTGCGCTGACCGGCAGTAACCAGAGCAACTCCGTGCCGGCGAGCCAGTCACAGGGCGCCCAGAACGTCGTCGTGAACAACACCCAGAGCGTCAACGAAGTGACGGCAGTCGCAGCAAAGGCATCGCCGAGCGTTGTCACGATCAACGTGTCGACCTCGAACGCAGGCGGCACCGGATCCGGCGTGATCCTCACCGAAGACGGCTACATTCTGACCAACACCCACGTGGTGACTCTGGATGGCGCCTCCGCCGACGGAACGATCAAGGTCACGGCCCAAGACGGCACGATCTACGACGCCAAGCTCATCGGAACCGACCCGACCACCGACCTCGCCGTGATCAAGCTGACCGATGCCTCAGGACTGACCCCGATCACCTGGGCCGACTCGAGCAAGCTCAACGTCGGTGACTCCACGGTCGCCATCGGCGCACCGCTCGGCCTGTCCGGCACCGTCACGACCGGCATCGTCAGCGCGCTGAACCGCAGCATTACCGTTGCGTCGTCGGCCGCCCCGACCTCGCCAGACACGACGACCCCCACCCCCGACAATGGCGGTGGCCCGTTCGACTACTACTTCGACAACGGCAACGGAAGCCAGCAGCCGGCCGCAGCCAGCAGCAGCATCTCGCTGCCCGTGATCCAGACGGATGCGTCGATCAACCCCGGCAACTCCGGCGGAGCCCTGCTCAACAGCAAGGGCGAGCTGATCGGCATCAACGTCGCGATCGCCAACGCGAGTTCGGGTAGTTCTGAAGCCGCCGGAAGCATCGGCGTCGGTTTCGCACTTCCGTCCGACCTCGCCAAGCGCATCTCCGAAGAGTTGATCAAGAGCGGCGCGGCAACTCACGGTCTGCTCGGAGCCAGCGTCGGCGACGCGGCAAGTGTCGAAAGCAGCACGACGGTCGGTGCCCTGGTGAGTGCCGTCACCGCTGGCGGGCCTGCCGCCTCGGCCGGACTGCAGAAGGGTGACATCATCACCAACTTCAACGGTGTGCCGATCACCGATGCCACAGACCTCACCGCTCAGGTGCGGGCCCAGGCTGCCGGATCGAAGGCCGAACTCACGTACGTGCGTGATGGCAAGGCAACGACGATCTCCGTCACGCTCGGATCCCTGTCGAGCTAGTCCAGCTCTGCGCTGATTCTCCTTCGCTTCTGCGTCGCCGGTTTTGACCGGCGGCGCAGAAGCATTTTTGGTGTGCCCGCGATGTAGGTGGATCCGGCAGCTTCAAAAGTCGTGCCTGATAGGCTCAATCGACTTTAAGACGAATGGAAATATGGCAGACCAGTTGCACCGAACCGGAGACGAACCGCTCATTGGCGTCTCCTATGTGATGCCGGTGCTCAATGAAGTGACTCACGTGCGTGCCGCAGTGAAGAGCCTTCTGAACCAGGACTACGACGGCCCGTTCGAGGTCACTCTAGCCCTCGGTCCGAGCATCGACGGCACGACCGAACTCGTCGAAGAGATGGCAGCGGTCGATCCCCGCATCCGCGTCGTCCCCAATGAGATCGGCTCGACTCCCGCCGGCCTGAACACCGCAATTCGCGCCTCCGTTTACCCGGTAGTGATTCGGGTTGACGCTCACTCGGTGCTCCCGCGCGACTACGCCCGGATTGCCGTCGAGACGCTGCAGCGTACCGGCGCCGATAACGTCGGCGGCATCATGGACGCCCGGGGCGAGCATCCCTTTCAGAAGGCGGTGGCACGCGCCTACGGCACCCGCGTCGGACTCGGTGGAACGCCGTTCCATGTCGGGGGAGCGGAAGGCAAAGCAGACACCGTCTACCTCGGCTGCTTCCGCCGGGAGAGCATTCTCACGGTCGGGCTTTTCGATGAGAGCATCAAGCGCGGCCAGGACTGGGAACTCAACCGCCGCCTGCGCGAGGCCGGCGGCACCGTCTGGTTCACCCCCGCGCTGAAAGTGCTCTATCGCCCGCGCCCCAGCCTGTCCCGGCTCGCCAGGCAAATGCTCTCGACCGGGCTCTGGCGTGGCGAACTGGCCCGCCGTTTTCCAGCCTCGAACGGCCTGCGCTACTTCGTGCCGCCGGTCATGGTCGTCGGCACAATGCTGGGTCTGCTGCTCGGAATCGCCGGAATTGTGCAGGCTGCCCTCGGCGTCACACCGTGGTTGTTGCTGGGATTCGTGATTCCAGCGGTCTACCTCGTCTTCGTGATCATTGCGACAATTCTGGTTACGCGCCCCGACGGGTTTCGTTCCTCGCTCTGGTTTCTCATAGTCTTGCCGTGCATTCATTTTTGCTGGGGCATCGGGTTCGTTCTCGGATATCTGAAGCTCACCAGCAACATCACGGCACACACGGGAAGATAACTATGCAGCCAGGTACACCGGCGGATTCCCGTCCCAGATCGCTTGCCGAACTTCGCGCCGTCACCCAGCCGCCCGAGGTGCGGATGCGTGCGAACGCCGAGCACTGGACGGCCTCGCTCTACCTGCGTGACCTCTCGCCCTATCTCACCTGGATGCTGCTGAAGACGCGCATCTCGGCGAACGGCGTGACCGGGCTGATGATCCTCGTCGGCTGGTCCACAGCCGCCGCCTTGCTCATCCCCGGGATCTGGGGTGCGGTACTGGCCTTGGTGCTCGGCCAGCTGCAGATGCTGGTCGACTGCTGCGACGGCGAAGTTGCCCGGTGGCGCAAGACCTCCTCGCCGGCCGGCGTGTTTCTCGACAAGGTCGGTCACTACACGACGGAGGCGTTGATCCCGATCGCCTTCGGCATCCGGGTCGCCGCCTACCCGTTCGAAGCGCCGGCCGATTTTCTCTGGACGACGCTCGGGCTCCTGCTCGCGCTACTGATCGTGCTGAACAAGGCACTCAACGACATGGTGCATGTGGCCAGAGCCAACGCCGGCCTGGTCAAGCTTGCCGACACCCACGGCGAGAAGGCACCGACCTCAAGCCTGCTCGCGCGGGCCCGCCGCTTCGCGCGTTTCGTGCCGTTCCACCGCCTCTACCACTCGGTCGAACTCACCATGGTGATCTTTGCTTCGGCGGTTGTCGGCCTGATCTTCGGGGAACCCCTCGTCGACCGGATCGTGCTCATCGTGCTCGTTCCGCTCGCCTTCCTGGCGCTCATCGGGCATTTCATTGCAATCATGGCGTCCAAGCGTGTCCGCTCCTAGCCTCGGCGGCCCGGCCTCCGCAGGTCAGGCACTGCCGACGGTCGGCGTCGTCGTGCTCACCCAAGGCACCCGTCCCGACGACCTCGAGCGGGGCATCCGCAGCATTCTTGCCCAGCAGGATGTCGAGCTCGACATCGTCTGCGTCGGTAACGGCTGGGAACCGACCGGGCTTCCCGACGGCGTGGCCGCGCTTGCGCTGCCGGAGAACCTCGGCATCCCGGCCGGACGCAATCGCGGAGTCGCGAAGGTCACCGGGGAGTACCTCTTCTTTCTCGATGACGACGCCAGCATTCCCGACCCGCATTTCTTGCGTGACGCGATCGTCACGCTCACGAGCGACCTCTCGATCGGATTGCTGCAGCCGCGCGTCGTCGATCCGACCGGCATCACCTCGCCGCGCCGGTGGATTCCCCGCATTCGCAAGGGTGAGGCCACGCACTCCAGCCCCGTCTTCTCGGTCTGGGAAGGCGCGGTCATCCTGCCCCGCGCGGTGTTCGACGCGACGGGCGGCTGGGCCGAGCCGTTCTTCTACGCGCACGAGGGGATCGAGCTGGCCTGGCGGGTCTGGGACCAGGGGCTGCGCGCCTGGTACGCCGGCGATCTCGAAGCGAACCACCCGGTGATTCAGCCCACGCGACACGCCGACTACTACCGCCTCAACGCGCGCAACCGAGTCTGGTTGGCCCGCCGCAATCTGCCCGCCCTGTTCGTTCCGCTCTACGTCGGCTCGTGGACCGGGATCCAGATTCTGCGCTGGGCCCGCAACCGGTCGGCACTGTCGGCCTGGTTCGGCGGATGGCGGGAGGGCTGGCGGGAAGATCCCGGAATGCGAAAGCCGATGTCGGCCCGCACCATCTGGCGGATGACCCTGGCCGGTCGGCCGCCGATCGTCTAACGATTCACTACCAGTGCCCGTGCGGGGGACATTTCGCGAAGGCGAACGAGCTGAAATCTGTAGGCTTGACGAGTGGGTATTCAAAGAGACGTCAGACTGGCAATCAAACTGGTCAAAGACGTCTCCGCGTCGCGCAAAGCGAAGGGGATCCTGACCAGCCGGCTCGCTGCGCAGGCTCCTCTTCCGGCACATCACTTCAAGATCGCCGTCTATTTCGCCGATGGCCCGGTCAACCTTTATCAGATGCGCCAGTGGTACAAGCCGCTCGCCAAGCTCGCTGAGACCTGGCCGGTCGTGATTTTGAGTCGCACCGGCGGGGGCACGCTGAAACTGATCGCCGAATCGCCGGTCCCCGTTGCGTTCGTGCGCAAGGTCACCGACCTTGAACAGGTTCTTGCCGACCAAGACATCCGCATCGTGTTCTACGTCAACCAGAACGCCAAGAATTTTCAGATGATGCGCTACGGGCGCCGCTGGCACGTTTTCATCAACCACGGTGAGAGCGACAAGATGTACATGACTACCAATCAGTTCAAGGCATACGACTATGCCTTTGTCGCTGGCGAGGCGGCGCTCAGCCGCCTCGACAAGGTGCTCTGGGACTACGACTTCGACAAGCGAGCACTGAAAATCGGCCGCCCACAGGCCGATTACTACAGCGGCGTGTTGCCGTACACGCCCGACGACCGCGAGGTCGTGCTCTATGCGCCGACCTGGGAGGGGGACCGGGCCGCGGCGGCTTACGGCTCCATTGCCACGCACGGTGTCGCGCTGGTGACTGCTCTGCTGAAGACCGGCCGCCACCGCGTCATCTATCGACCGCACCCACGCAGCGGCGTCGTCGACCACGAGTATGGCGTAGCGAACAAGCGCATCATCCAGGCGATCGCGGCGGCGAACGCGCGGGACTCCACGGCTCAGCACATTTACGACACCGGGGCAGATCTCGGGTGGCAGCTCTCGGCAGCGGATGTCGCAATCGTCGACATCTCAGCGATGGTCTACGACCGTCTCGCCGCCGGAAAGCCACTGATGATCACCCGGCCGGTGAACCCTGAGGCGCAGATCGACACCGGGGGATACCTGTCCGACTGCGAATGGCTGCTCGCCGGCGACGCGTCGAACGTCGTCGATGCGCTGGAAAAACTCACCCACGATGAGACGGCAGAGGCCAGACTCGCGATGTGGGTCGAACGCTACTTCGGCGATCCGACGCCGGGCGCTGCAACAGCGCGGTTCCATGATGCCGTGCAACACCTGATGGGCGAGTGGGATCGCTTCGCTGCGATTCACGCGGCCGACGGTGTGATCGACGAGCTCGAGCAGGAACCAGACGGCGAACCCGTCTAGCCGCACAGTCGGTCAGGCGGATTCAGCGGGATCCTGTGGCGCGGGTGCGCCGCGCGGTCCCCGGCGTAGCGTGGGCGGCACCATCCGTGGCAGCACGGCTCGAGCTCCGCTGCTGATCCGCACGATGCGCAGGGTCGCGGCGTTCCGCACGGTGACGGTGCGTACGAGTGGTTCGAGTTCGGGCCGGAAATAGGGCGGAACCTGCCCGAACGCGAGTCGGGAGGAATGCAGCACTCGTTTGCCCAGAATGTGATTGCCGGCGCCGCCGATGACCGCACCGACGCCGAACGGCACTGCCTTGCCGATGAAGCTCGCGCTGCCGCGCGCGGCGAACTGGCGAATGAACGAGCTCTTCAGCTTGTCGGTCAAGGGGCCCATGATCGCCCGGGGGATGCTGGTGGCCACGAGCTCGCCCCAGTAGGCATTGAGACCGATGCCCCGGCCCGTCGCTTGTCCGGCCAGTTGCCGCACCAGGTCTGATCCTTCGCGGCCGAGCATCATCGTCATCACCAGTGCGCGGGCCCGGTCGGGGTCCTCCACCGCGATACCGTGCACCTCACTCACCGATTGGGCGAAGAGGGCGGTGGCCTCAAGAAAACCGGCGGTCTCTACACCGGACAGGATCAGGGTGACGCCGGTGCCGACGCCGGGAATGATCGCGCTCGCGCCGACAGCCGCGCCACCGGTGGTGACGGCGGCGAGGTAGCGACGCTCAAGGATGCGGAGGAGTTGCGCGGGACTCGCCTCGGGGTTGCGGCGCCGGATGCTGCGGATGTGCGCGAGCACCACGGGCCGGTGAATCGCCATCACCCGGTCAATGCCCGTGACGACGCGCGGGGGCAGCTGCCCGCCCTGCGGGGTGCCGCCGGTCGGGGAGACGATCGGCTTCGGTTTCCTGGCCATGGTTCGAGCTTAGATGCTCGGCGAACCTCCTGCCTGGGACTGTGGGGCGTCGACGTGAGTCCATCACAGTGAACGTCTGGGGTATCGCACCGCGAGTACCGAAGCTAGCCTTGTGCCGTCGGAGCAGTCAGACGAATCGCGTTCAGGCGGAGGATCAGATGACAACGGATGGCCGGACACGGACGATCGTGCGGGAAGGGCCGTGGGGCTTCTTCTTCCTCTTGGCGTATATCGGGGCCGCGATCTATTTCATTTCGATTTCGGACGGATCCTTCTGGGCCGTTGTCCTCGGTTTGCTTCAAGCCGTGGTCTGGCCGGTCTATGTGATGTACCACGTACTGCTGCTGATCGGCGCCTGAACGGGACACTACCGGTGAAGTTGGAGCGACGGATGATTCACGCCAGAGGACTTGCCCGAACATTCGATACCCGCCGCGGTCGAGAACGCATCTCGGTGACGGCGGTCGCCGGCGTTGACCTCGACGTCGAAGAAGGCGAGATCGTGGGTTTTCTCGGCCCCAATGGCGCCGGAAAGACAACAACGCTGCGCATGCTCAACACTCTGTTGAAACCCACGGCCGGAACCGCGACGGTGGCCGGTTTTGATGTGGCCCGCGACCCGGTCGCGGTGCGTCGCAGCATCGGCTACGTCTCGCAGAGTGGGTCGACCGGAAGCGAGGCGCGGGCCGGCGAAGAGATCGTCGACCATGGTCTCCTCTACGGGATCCCGCGTGACCAGGCGACCGAACGAGGCAAGGAGCTGTTCGAGCAGCTCGATCTGGGTGGTATGTGGACACGGCAACCCAAAACCTTGTCGGGCGGTCAGCGCCGACGTCTCGACATCGCGATGGGTCTCGTGCACGATCCGAAACTGATCTTTCTCGACGAGCCGACTACCGGGCTCGACCCGCAGGCACGCGCGAATCTGTGGGAACACATCTCGGCCCTCCGGACCCAGCAGGGGAGCACGATCTTTCTGACGACCCACTATCTCGATGAGGCCGATGCACTGTGCGACCGGGTGCTGGTGATCGATCGCGGGGTCATCGTGGCCAGTGACACGCCGGATGCGCTCAAGCGCCAGATCTCGGGCGATCTGATCGAATTGGTGCTCAGCAACCCGGCCCATGCGGTTGTCGCCGCCGAGCGGCTTGGTCGAGTTGTCGGCGACGCGGTCGTCACCAGCGAGGGCAACATCGTCAGTCGACGTGTTCCGAGCGCCGGAGCCGAACTACCCGGACTGCTGCGTGAGCTGGATGCGGCCGGCGTTGCGTTGGAATCCATCGAAGTGCGTCGCCCGACCCTCGACGACGTCTTCCTCACCGTGACCGGGCGCTCCCTGCGCGAAGACGCCTGAACGGAGCCCGCCATGCTCTTCGCCACCGAAACCGGGATCATCTTTCGCCGTCAGATGCGTCTCAACCTACGAAATCCGGCCTGGGTGATCATCGGGCTCGCCCAACCAGTGCTCTACCTCGCACTCTTCGGGCCGCTGCTGACCCCGCTCGCGCAACAGATCGGCGTCGCGAACGCGTACACATTCTTCGTGCCCGGCCTGCTCGTGCAATTGGGACTGTTCGGAGCACTGTTCGCTGGGTTCGGCCTCATCGCCGAGTGGCGTGAGGGAGTGATCGAAGCTGAGCGCGTGACCCCGGCGAGCCGCACTGCGTTGCTCCTCGGTCGAGTGCTGCGCGACGTCGTGCTTCTGTTCGTGCAGGGCGTCGTGCTGATCGCCCTCGCCTTCCTGTTCGGTCTGACCGGGTCGACCGCTGGAATGGTGCTCGGCTTGGCGCTCACGATGCTGCTCGGCGGAGCCTGCTCGGCGGCGTCGAATGCGTTGGCTCTCACCACCAAGAGTGAGGACGTGCTCGCGCCCATTCTGAATAGCATCGCGCTTCCGGTGCTGCTGCTCTCGGGCATCCTGTTGCCGATCAGCACCGAGACCGGTGCTCCGCAGTGGCTGGTAACGCTGAGCGACTTCATGCCGACCAAGTACATCGTGAATGCGATCCGCGAACTGTTCACGGGGGAGTTCTGGAACATCACCGTGTTCTGGGGAGTCTTCTGGACCCTCGTACTTTTCGCGGCAGGACTCTTTGTTGGAACCCGTACATTCCGCAAAGAGAATGCTTGATCGCAACCAGTCGTCACAGCAACCGGTCGTCAGATCAGCCCGCAGGGTCAGCGCGCTGTGACTCCATATTCCAGGTTGTAGCGCGCGAGGACGTCGTCGATCGGGCCGTCGAGCACGAGGGCGCCCTTGTCGAGGTACAACCCGCGCTTGCAGAATCGGCGCAGGTCGCGTTCGTTGTGGGAAACGATGAACAGGGTGCGCCCGCCGGCCAGGAGTTCTTCAATGCGGCGGTAGCACTTCTCGCGAAATGCCTTGTCGCCGACAGCCAACACTTCGTCGACGAGGATGATCGGCTCCTCGAGCCGGGAGATCACGGCGAAGGCGATACGCACCTTCATACCGCTCGAGAGGTGCTTGTAGGGCGTGTCGATGAAGTCGCGGATCTCCGCGAACTCGATGATCTCGTCGAAACGGTCGGCAATCTGCTTGCGGGTCATCCCGTGCAGACCGGCGGTCAGATAGACGTTGTCGCGCACGCTGAGGTCATCGACGAAGCCGCCGGTGATCTCGATCAGGGGTGCGACTCCCTCCTTCACCTTGACGCTTCCCTCATCGGGGAGAACGACGCCGGTGACGAGCTTGAGCAACGTCGACTTGCCCTGGCCGTTTCGACCGACGACACCGATCGCTTCGCCCGGTTGCACGCTGAAGGAGACTCCGCGCAAAGCCCAGAACTCGCCGGGACGGCTGCGACGTTTGCGGCTCGCGAAGAGATCTTTGAACGTGCGACGACTGCGTCGATTGCGGCGGAACCGGATGCCGACATCCGTCAGATCGATGACAGGCGAGGTCACTAGATCTCCTTCAGAACGGCACGCTCGGTGCGTGTGAAGACAAAGACTCCAAGCGCCAGCAATGCGACGGAGACTGCGGCGCCGACGCCGACGGTGAACCAATCGAGCTGTTCGGGGAAGAACGCAGAACGGTAGAGGCTGAAAATGCCGCTGAGCGGGTTGAACGCTGCCCAGAAGTGCAGCTCCGGTGGCAAATCGGAGGTGGCGTAGATGATGGGGGAGGCGTAGAACAGAAACCGCAGCACCAGCTTCACCGCGCGCTCAAGGTCCCGGAAGAACACGACGAGCGGGGCGACGATCAAGCCGACTCCGGCCGTCAGAATGGCCTGGATGATGATGGCAAGCGGAAAGAAGATCGCGTTGATAGAGAGCGGCGTCTGATAGATCAACGCGAAAAGGGCAAGCACCGGCAGCGAGGCCAGAAACTCGATGCCCTTCGAGAGCACGAGGCGGTTGACCCAGATGGTGCGCGGGATGCGGGTCGAACGGATGAGTTTCGCGTCACGCAGGAAGGCGCGAGTGGAGTCTGAAACGGCCCCGTTGAACCACATCCAGGGGAGGAGCGCAGTAAGCAGGAAGATGATGTACGGATCTTCACCGACTGGCCGCTTAAAAACCTGCGTGAAGACGAACCAGTAGATCCCCGCCATCACCAGCGGGTCGAGAATCGACCAGAAATACCCGAGCAGCGACGTTGAGTACCGCACGCGCAGGTCGCGCTGGGTCAGCAGCCACAGTGAATGGCGGTACCGCGCGAACGGTGTGCGCTGCTCGGGGCGCACGTCGGCGTAGGTGGTCACACCGTCAATCGTAGAGCGCGCTTCGAAGGTCGACGTGCAACCTAGACGAAGAGGTTGGCGCGTTCGAGGTCTTCGGCGAAGTCGACCTCGACGGCGTAGAGGTCGGAGATGTCGACCGGCTCGACGAGAAGACGGTTCTTCTCGATCGCGAGTTCGATGCCACGCTCGAAGTAGTCCTGGTCGCCGACCTTCGCGAGGTGGTGAAGCAGGATCGCCTTGTCGGCGCTCGAGATGTAGTTGATGCCAACGGCCTCGCCGAGTCCGCCCTTGACGGTCTTGGAGAGCTCCTTGATGTAGCCCTCTGCGCTGGTCGTGTACTTGACTTCTTCGTCAGAGACCTTCGAGGTGTTCACCGTCACGAACGACTGGTCGCGAGCCATCATTGCTGCGGCGCGGTCGAGGATGGTCGGGTCGAAGACAACGTCGCCGTTCATCCAGAGCACGCCGCCGGGGCCCGACGCCTGCAAGGCGCGCATCAGACTCTTCGACGTGTTGGTCTGGTCGTACTGCTCGTTGTACACGAAGGATGCCTGGGGGAACGCTTCGATGATGTGCTCGAGCTTGTAGCCGACAACGATGGTGACCTTGGCGTTGTTGCCGAAGGCGTGAGCAATGTTGTCGAACTGCTGGCCCATGATCGTGCGGCCGTCGCTAAGTTCAGTGAGCGGCTTCGGCAGGGAACGGCCGAGTCGGCTTCCCATGCCTGCTGCAAGAATGACTACCTGGGTGGTCACGATTATCTCCTCAAGAAAGGTGTGGGTGATCAACGCAGAGGCTTCAATTTCTGAAGATTTCGCTCCGGGTTCACCCAAAAGTTCAGATCAAGACACACCGTTATGCCTCCGCCAGACTATCCGCACTGCCTGAACACGCATAGTGAAAGGCCTTGACGTGTCCAATTCGTGACACTCCATGGAGGATTTTCACAGGTTACGCGGGATCGAGGCTGGGCGCCAACGGGCGTCGTCGGGGCTTGGTAGGTTTGCTTGGTGACTTCTTTGCCCCCTACTCCTGAGCCTGACAAGCCGACGAGTGGCGAGCGTGCCTCTGGCACCGCGCCAGGAGGAGGGAGTGCCGCGGCGAAACCTGCCGCGAAGAAGCCTGCAGCGAAACGGCCTCCCGTGAAGCGGCCAACATCAACACCGCCTGCTGCCGCGACGATTTCCGGTGCGGACTCCGGTGTTTCCGAGCCCGCTGCGCCGCGTGCCGCGACAAAGCCGGCCGCGACAAAGCCTTCCGCGACAAAGTCGACGGCCGGTACGCCTGCTGCGGCGAAGCCAGCCGGAGCGAAACCAGCGGCGGCGAGACCAGCAGCAAGGAAGCCGGCTGCGGCGAAGAAACCGGCAGACACGTCGGCCGCCCCTGTATCGCCGACGGCGGCACCCGCGGCGAAATCGCCGGCGGCTCGGAAGCCTGCGGCAGCGAGGAAGCCCCCTGCGACCCGTTCCACTTCCGCGAAATCTCCCACGGTGACGACCGCATCGACTCCCGCCGCCACTCCCGCGACGACGACGCCGGAGCTTGTCACCCCGGTCGGTCGCACTCTTCCCGAGTCGCACCCGCCCGCCGCTGACGGCGCCTCCGCCACCTCGGCCGCGACGAGCGGTGCCGTCGCGACGCCTCCATCGCCCGCTCCCAAGACCGCGGCGCGCTCGCGCACCGCCACCCCCCAGCGCGAAACAGCCGCGCGCACGACCGCACGCCCCGCTGCCCCGTCCACTTCGACATCCACAGGAGCATCCGCCGAGGCATCGGCGCCTGCTCCTGTCGTGCTCGCCGTCGACGGCCTCGTCAAGCGATTCGGCCAGATGACCGCCGTCTCTGGAGTCAACCTGGAGGTGCGTGCGGGGTCGTTTTACGGAATTGTCGGCCCGAACGGCGCCGGCAAGACCACGACGCTGTCAATGGTGACCGGACTCCTCCGTCCGGATGCCGGGTCGATCCGGGTTCATGGCATTGACGTGTGGTCGCAGCCGATCGAGGCGAAGCGCGTGATCGGCGTGCTCCCCGACCGGCTGAGACTCTTCGACCGGTTGACCGGCGCCCAGTTGCTCCACTACTCAGGCGTGCTGCGCGGCCTCGACGGCGACACGGTGCGCACGCGCTCCGCAGACCTCGCTGCCGCGTTCGGCCTCGAAGACGCGTTGAACCGCCTGGTCGCCGACTACTCGGCCGGTATGACGAAGAAGATCGCGTTGGCCTGCGCCATGATTCACTCGCCGCGGGTGCTCGTGCTCGACGAACCGTTCGAATCGGTCGACCCGGTCTCCGCGGTCAACGTGACCGAGATTCTTCAGAAGTACGTGGCGAGCGGTGGAACTGTGCTGCTGTCCAGCCACGGCATGGACATGATCCAGCGCGTCTGCGACCATGTCGCGATCATCGTGCAGGGTCAGGTTCTGGCATCGGGAACCGTCGACGCCGTGCGCGGTAAGAAGTCGCTGGAAGACCGGTTTGTGGAACTTGCCGGCGGGCGCAAGGTTGCGGAAGGCATGGAATGGTTGCACAGCTTCTCGGACTGAAGCTCAGGCTCCTCGCGAACATCTTTCGGCGGAGCCCGTGGCAAGTCGTCGGCGTCATCGTCGGGCTTCTCTACGGGCTCGGCTTGGCCGCGGTGTTGTTTCTCGTTTTGGTCAGCCTGCGGTTCGTCGGCGACGTCGAACTTGTTCGCGACTCGTTGATCGTGATCGGTTCGCTGGTTGTGCTCGGATCGCTGGTGGTCCCGTTGGTGTTCGGAATCGACGACACGATGGATCCGCGGTCGTTCGCGCTCTTCGGCATCCCGAACCGCACCCTGTCCTTCGGGTTGGCGGTCAGTGCGTTGATCGGTGTGCCCGCACTCGCCCTGACGATCATTCTGCTCGGAACCGTGGTGACCTGGTCGTATGGCGTGCTGGAGACCGTCCTGGCGATCATCTCCGCGGCGCTTTTGCTCGGAACCTGTGTTCTGGCGGCACGAGTAAGCACCGCGGTGGGCGCATTCGTGCTCTCAAGCCGACGTTCCCGAGAGTTCATGGGCGTCGCCGGCGTGCTGCTTCTCGTCATCCTGTCGCCCATCGTCGTTCTCCTCGTGTCGATCGACTGGGGCACCTCAGGTGCTCGCCTGGTTAGCGAGTTCGCGGGCATTCTGGGCTGGACCCCGCTCGGGGCGGCGTGGGCGGTTCCCGGCGACGCTGTGACCGAGGAGTGGGGACCCGCGCTTCTGAAGCTGGTCATTGCCGCCGGCACGCTCTGGCTGCTCTGGCGTGCCTGGGCGCACCTGGTCGAACGGATGCTGGTGACCCCCGGTCGCGAAGCCCCGGTTAAGGCCTATGGCGGGCTCGGCTGGTTCGACCGCCTGCCGGATTCCCCGGTCGGTGTCATTGCGGCGCGCAGCTTCACCTACTGGGGCAGGGATTCTCGCTACTGGGTGTCACTGATCATGATTCCGATCGTGCCGATCATCGCGCTCGTTCCGCTGTCGATCGCCACGGTTCCGACGCAATACCTCGCCTTGCTCCCGGTTCCGCTCATGTGTGTGTTCCTCGGGTGGACCATGCACAATGATGTCGCCTACGACAGCACGGCGATCTGGCTCCACGTCGTCTCCGGCACGCGCGGACTCGCCGACCGAATCGGCCGCTTGGCCCCGGCGCTCATCGTGGGCATCCCGTTGATCGGTCTCGGTTCGGCCATCAGCATCGCACTCTTCGGAGACTGGTCGGCACTGCCCTCGATGCTCGGTGTCAGCACCTGCATCCTGCTCACCGGGATCGGTCTCTCGAGCTACACCTCGGCGCGGTTCCCCTATCCGGCGACGAAGCCGGGGGACAGCCCGTTCGCGCAGCCCCAGTCCTCCGACAGCGCGTCGGCGCTCATTCAGGCGTTGACCTTCCTCGGCTCGATCGTTCTTTCGCTGCCGGCGATCATCGCGGCGATTCTCGGAATCATGGGCGACACGTCCTGGCACCGGGTTGCCTTGTTCAGCGGTATCGGCATCGGTCTGGTCGTCGTCGTGCTCGGCGTGTGGCTGGGCTCCCGAACCTTCGATCGTCGTGGTCCGGAGATCCTCTCCTCGGCACTGCGCGCCTGATCTCCGTCGTCCCCTCGCATCGCCCGGTCGCACCGCCCTGGTGTTGCGATGGTTGCTTTCAGGTCTGATCGCTAAACTTGAGACATGACTGAAGACTTCCGCGCAAGCATCGCAGACCCCGGGCAGCCTGGCGGCGGCACGTCTACCCTTGACCGCGAACTCGAAGAGCTGCTGAACCAGGAGCAGATCGAGCCGGGCGACCACGAGCGTTTTTCGCACTACGTTCCGAAGAACAAGATCATGGAATCCGCGTTGACCGGCAAGCCGGTGCGCGCGCTCTGTGGCAAGAAGTGGCTGCCGGGCCGCGACCCGGAGAAGTTTCCGGTGTGCCCGTCGTGCAAGGCGATCTACGAAAAGATGAAGGCCGAGTAGTCGGATCTGATGTCGACAAGCTCAATCATCGGGAGGAGAATTCCTCGGTGGTCGAGCTTGTCGAGACCCTCTCGGGCCGATCCGATGATTGGTGCAGGAGTGTGAGTGTGCACCGTCAATCGCGCCCTAGCGATAGACGGTCGGGATGACCGGCTCGCCACGTCCCAGCCGGAACGCATCGACCGGGAGCTCGCGCATCACCGACGCATGGTGCGCCCGCGCACGGGCGGTGCCGGAGTGGCCGAGATAACGCTCGTCGACCTGGCCATCGGCGATGAGCGGCACCAGTAGCCCGCGTTCGAGACCGTTCGTCGAGATGAACTCTGGCTCGCCGGCCGGACCGTCGCCGAGCAATACGATTTCTTCGCGGGCGGTGCCGGTGGCATCGAGGCGACGCACCGCGTCCTTGCGCCCGCCGACCGAGGCCTTCGCCGCTGACGTTTTGGCGACGGGAATCCACGCCCCCGCGTCGTTCTTGTGGGCGACGAGCTTGTAGACCATGCCGGCAGCTGGTGCGCCCGACCCGGTGACGACCGAGGTACCGACGCCGAACGAGTCGACGGGCGCTCCCGAGAGCGCCGCAATCGAGTACTCATCGAGATCGCTCGTGACGGTGATGCGGGTGTTCACCGCGCCGAGGGCGTCGAGCTGAGCCCGGGCAGCGGCCGCGACGATCGGAAGATCGCCGGAATCGATGCGGATGGCGCCGAGCTGGATGCCCGCCACCTTCACCGCCATGTCGATGCCGCTCTCGATGTCGTACGTGTCCACGAGCAGGGTGGTGTTCGCTCCGAACGCTTCGACCTGAGCGCGGAAAGCGGCCTCTTCGCTGTCATGGAGCAGAGTGAATGAGTGGGCGGCGGTGCCCATCGTGGGAATTCCCCAGGTGCGGCCGGCCTCAAGGTTGCTGGTTGCGGCGAATCCGGCGATGTAGGCGGCGCGGGCCGCTGATACGGCGCCGAATTCGCTCGTGCGGCGGGAACCCATCTCGGCGATCGGCCGGCCGAGGCTGACCGAGACCATGCGGGCCGCCGCACTGGCGACCGACGTGTCGTAGTTGAGCACGCTGAGGATGAGTGTCTCGAGAATCACCGCTTCAGCGAAGGTGCCTTCGACGACGAGGAGCGGCGAGCCCGGAAAATAGGCTTCACCTTCGCGATAGCCCCAGATGCTGCCGTTGAACGAATAGTCGGCGAGCCAGTCCAACGTGGGGGAGCGCACCACCTCGTTGTCGCGCAGCCAAGAGAGCTCGGCGTCGGTGAATCTGAACTGCTGAATCAGCTCGAGAAGGCGGCCGGTGCCGGCGACGATGCCGTAGCGGCGGCCGTCGGGAAGACGTCGGGCGAAGGCCTCGAACATGCACTCCCGGTGTGCCGTGCCGCTTTGAATTGCCGCATCCACCATGGTGAGTTCGTAGCGGTCGGTGCGAAAGGCTGAGGACTCGGTCACGCAAGAAGCCTAGCCTTTCGAGACCGGATGGCTTGCCCGACTAAGCTTGATTCTTGTGACTGACGCGCCAATTGGGATCTTTGACTCAGGGGTCGGCGGGCTGACCGTCGCTCGGGCGATCAAGGATCAGTTGCCGAACGAATCGATCCTCTATATCGGCGACACGGCGCATTCGCCGTACGGTCCGAAGAAGATCGCGGATGTGCGGGGCTACGCCTTGCAGGTTCTGGACGATCTCGTCGCACAAGACGTCAAGATGCTTGTCATCGCCTGCAACACCGCCTCGGCCGCGATGCTCAGGGACGCCAGGGAGCGCTACAGCGTTCCCGTGATCGAGGTGATTCAGCCAGCCGTGCGCCGCGCCGTCGGAACGACCAGGAACAACCGGATCGGCGTCATCGGCACGGCCGGGACCGTGAAGTCGCGCGCCTACGACGATGCGTTCGCCGCGGCCACCCAGATCACCCTGTTCAGCCAGGCCTGCCCGCGCTTTGTGGAGTTCGTCGAGGCCGGCGTCACCACCGGTGACGAGGTGCTCGCCGTGGCCGAGGCCTACTTGGCACCGCTGAAGGAGTCGAACATCGACACCCTGGTGCTCGGCTGCACGCACTACCCCTTTCTGAAGGGCGCAATCTCCTACGTCATGGGAGATTCAGTCTCGCTGGTCTCCAGCGACACCGAGACGGCCAACGACGTCTATCGCGTCCTCGTCGGCCAGGAGCTTCTCCGCACCGCCTCGTCGGCTCCGACCTACCGGTACGAGGCCACGGGGGCCAGCGCCGACGAGTTTCTCGACCTCGCCCACCGACTGATCGGTCCGGAGATTTCCCAGGTCGACCTGATCGAGACCGGTGCCCTGGCACTCGGCGACCTTCCCAATTTTGCTTCCACCACACTGCCCACCCCTCTCAAGGAGAACTCGTGACCGACATTCTGCGTGCCGATGGCCGCACCCCCGACGAGCTGCGCCCCGTCACGATCGAACGCGGCTGGAGCGCCCAGGCCGAGGGATCGGCACTGATCTCCTTCGGCCGCACCAAGGTGCTCTGCACCGCGTCATTCACCAACGGAGTCCCGCGGTGGATGGCCGGAAAGGGCAAGGGCTGGGTGACGGCCGAGTACTCGATGCTTCCGCGCTCGACGAACTCGCGCATGGACCGCGAGTCGGTCAAAGGCCGCATCGGCGGCCGTACGCACGAGATCAGCCGGTTGATCGGTCGCAGCCTGCGCGCCGTCGTCGACATGAAGGCACTGGGCGAGAACACCATCGTCATCGACTGCGATGTCTTGCAGGCCGATGGTGGAACCCGCACCGCTGCGATCACCGGCGCATATGTTGCCCTGGCTGACGCTTTGGAATGGGGCCGGAGCAAGAAGTTCATCGGTCAGAAGGCCCAGCCGCTGATCGACAGCCTGGCTGCCGTCTCCGTCGGCATCATCGACGGGGTACCCATGCTCGATCTGGAATACACCGAGGATTCACGCGCTGAAACCGACATGAACGTGGTCGTCACCGGTCGCGGGCTGTTCGTCGAAGTGCAGGGCACCGCAGAAGGCGCTCCCTTCGACCGCCGCGAACTCGATTCCCTGCTCGACCTCGCCCTGGCCGGTGGAATCACCCTGACCGAGTTCCAGAAGAAGGCGCTGGCGGTCTCGGCATGACCCAGATCGTTCTCGCGACTCACAACCAGCACAAGGTGGAGGAGCTGAGGCGCATTCTCGCCGTCCAGCTGCCGGGCGTCGAGGTGCTCGCCTACGAGGGCCCTGAGCCGGTCGAAAACGGCGCCACCTTCGCCGAGAACGCGCTGATCAAGGCGCGTGCGGCGGCGGCGCACACCGGTCTTCCGGCGATCGCCGACGACTCGGGAATCTGCGTCGACGTGCTCGGCGGATCACCCGGCATTTTCTCTGCGCGCTGGGCCGGACCGGCCAAGCACCCGGTCGAGAACCTGGAGCTGCTGCTCTGGCAGATCAGCGACATGCCCGACGAGCACCGTGCCGCCCACTTCACCTGTGTCGCGGCCGTTGCGCTGCCCGACGGCACCGAATCGCACGTGACCGGCGAGTGGCCGGGACGCATCCTGCACACCCCAGCCGGCGGCGGGGGATTCGGCTACGACCCGATCTTCCAGCCGGATGGGCACGGGGTGTCGGCTGCCGAGTTGCCTCAGCAGGTCAAGGATTCCGAGAGCCACCGCGCCCTCGCCTTCGTCGAATTGGTCCCGGTTCTTGTGTCGCTGCTGGGAAGCTGATTCGAACCTTTTCACGACGGGGCGGCAACTCGAGATTCTCTCGGTTGCCGCCCCATTTTCGTTGCTGAGAACAACACTCATTCCCAACTAGCGCCTGGGCTGGAGATTGGGCGGAACGGCTCGTACGGTTGAATCATGGCCCACGAACATTCACATTCCACGAGCACGAATCGCACGCGCCTGTCTCTGGCGATCGGCATCGTGTCGGTGGTGCTCGTGGTGGAGATCGCCGGGGCCTGGATCTCGGGATCGTTGGCGTTGCTCGCCGATGCCGGCCACATGTTCTCTGACCTCGCCGGTCTCATCATCGCGCTCACCGCGACGGTGGTCGCAGCCCGTCCGGCCACTGACCGGCAGACCTTCGGCTATCAGCGCGCCGAGGTCTTCGGTGCCTTGCTCAACGGCCTGATCTTGCTTGCCGTCGCCGCCTTCGTCGTCGTCGGCGCGATCACCCGGCTGGTCTCTCCGACCGAGCCAGACGTTCACGGCACTCCGATGCTTATCGTGGCGGTGATCGGCCTGGTCGCGAACTGTGTGGCGTTGCTGCTGCTGCGACCGGCGGCGAAGTCCTCGATCAACATGCGCGGCGCCTACCTCGAAGTGCTCGGTGACGCCCTCGGATCCATCGCCGTCATCATCGCGGCCGTCGTCATCCTGACCACCGGTTTCTGGCAGGCTGACGCGATTGCCTCGTTGCTGATCTCGGCGATGATCGTGCCCCGCGCCTACTCACTCCTGCGTGATGTGGTGCGGGTGCTGAGCGAATCGGCGCCGGCCGACACCGATGTCGCCGAGATTCGCGCCCACCTGCTGGGCACAGCGGGTGTGGTCGCGGTGCACGACGTGCACGTCTGGGCAATCACCTCAGGTGCCCACGTCTTCACCGCCCACATCGTCGTGGAATCGAAGGTGCTCGATTCCGGTGGGGCCGGTGCCCTGCTCGACGAGCTCTCCGCGTGTCTGTCACACCATTTCGACGTCGAGCATTCGACATTTCAGCTCGAACCGGCCGAGCATGCGGCCCACGAGGATCACACGCACCTGTGAGCGGAGCGGCTGCGGCGGGCTACGAGCCGGTGAGGCCGTCTATGCCTCGTGCTTGCCGTCGTGGTCGATCTCAAATGCCTCCGGGGGCAAGATGAGCGACTCGGTCGGCGGCTTCGCTTCAGCCTCGGCGCTGGCGCGCTTGGCCTTGGCCGCCGATTGCAGGTAGTGAACGATCGTCGGGATCAACGTGACGACGACCGCGCCGATCAGGATGATGTCGATGTAGTCCTTCACGAAGTTCGCGACCGGCGGGATCAGGTTCAGCATGTAGCCGAAGTAGGTGAGGCCGGCGCCCCAGATCATCGCACCGATGAAGTTGTAGAGCGTGTACTTGCGGTAGTTCATATGCCCGACGCCGGCGGCCACCGGCGCGAAGGTGCGCACGATGGGTACGAAGCGGGCCAGGATGACGGCCAGGCCGCCGAACTTCTTGAAGAACATGTTGGTGCGTTCAACATTCTTGATGCTGAACAGACCTGACTCTTTGCGCTCAAAGACCCGTGGGCCGAACTTGTGGCCGATCAGGTAGCCGACCTCACCACCCAGGAAGGCGGCCAGACCGATGGCCAGGCAGACCCACCAGATGTCGATCATGATCAGGCTGCCGGTCAGGAGGCCGGTGATCACGAGCAGAGTATCGCCGGGAAGCAGGAATCCGACGAGGAGCCCGGTTTCAGCGAAGACGATCGCACACACCACAAGGAGTGCCCACGGTCCGGCAGAGTTCAAGATGACCTCTGGGTCGAGCCACGGAATCAGTGAGGTGTGAATCACGGGGATACTCCAGAATGCGTCGGTCAGATTGGCCAGGCGGCGGGAAAGTTGTGCTGGGTACAGGCTAACGCTAAAGCCTGCTTCTCCTCCCGTGGGTTAGCCCCCTGAACTGTGCTCCGGTTCAGCATCGGCCGCGGCCGCGGCGCGGGTCTCGAGCCGATCTCGCCGCCACGCACGGTAGCCGAAAATGATCGATGCGACGATGAAGAACCCGGCGATGACGTAAGCGGCATTCTTCACGCTGGGAATTGACGCGGCGTAGTACCCGATCAGGGTCATTCCGGTGCCCCAGGCGAGAGCTCCGACAAGGTTGCTGCTGAGGAACTTGTAGTAGTTCATGCGACCGACGCCGGCGATCACCGGAACGAAGACGCGGCCCCAGGGCATGAAGCGGGCGATGACCACCGACCACCAGCCGAATTTTCGGTAGAACGACTCGGTCTTGACGATTGCCGCTTGGGTGCGCCGGCCGCCGCGGCGGTCGAGGTAGCCGCGCCCGTACCGGCGACCGAGCAGAAACCCGACTTGATCGCCGAGAAAGGCTGCGATCCCGGTGCCGATCGCGAGAATGGCGATGTTCACATTCGGGCTGGATGCCGCGACCAGGCCGGCACCGAAGAGCAACGAGTCGCCAGTGACGAACGGGATGAACACGCCAAGGAACAGGGCGGTTCCGGCGAAAACGAGTCCCCAAATCACCAGGTAGAAGAGAATGGCTCCGCTATGCCCGAGAAAGTCGCCCAGCTGATCGTCGAGCGCTGAAGCGTAGAGCACTGTCTAGTCCAGCAGGGCGTCGAAGAGCGAGCCGTTGAACGTGAAGGAGGCATCCACTTCGCGCACCAGCAGGTCGATGTCGTCGGAGCTCAGCGCGAGGGCGTTCATGCCTTCACGGTAGCCACGCTTGTACGTGACGACGCTGTCGATGGATTCGAAACGGTAGAAGCTCAACTGTTCCGGGGTTGCAGCGTAGTGACGCGCGACGAGAGCGGAAATCGCCTGGCCGCCCGAAAGGTCGCCGAGGTAGCGGGTGTAGTGGTGGGCGAGCACACGCACGCCGTCTGCCTCACCGAGTGACTTCAGGTGTTCGGCGTACGCAACAGTCGCGGCGAGCGGCGTGTGAGATTCACGCCAGTCGGCAGCGCCGAGTGCAACAAGGTCGCTTTCGATCGAGGCCATCCGGGCCAGCTTCGGGTCGAACAACGCTGAGAGGCCAGGAACGCTGTCGAGGTTGACGCGCAGTACTGCTTCTTCGAGCACCTCGTAGAGCCAGCCGTACTGGGCCAGGTAGCGGGTGTAGTCCGCGAGTGAGAGCTTGCCGCCCATGAGGTCGGTGATGAACGAACGCTGTTCCGTTCCGCGGTGCTGCTCGCTGGAGCTGGCGCGGATGAAGGCCGCAAGATCGAAGTCGGCCTCGGTCAGTGTCGAAGTCATGGTCGCCCGTTCTCGATAGAAAGTTTGGTAAGGCGATCCTAACCTATGGAACTGGGAGGTGGCCAGCAGCGCGCTGCGGCCCGGCTCGATGGCGGCTGAATGCGGTGCGGGCTCTGCGCGCAGAGGCGGCTGAACACAGAAGGCCCGAGCGCATTGAGATGCGATCGGGCCAGACGCGCTGTGCGGGAGAGGGGACTTGAACCCCCACGCTCGAAAGCACAGGAACCTAAATCCTGCGTGTCTGCCAATTTCACCACTCCCGCGAGTGCCGTACTAGTGTACTGGGCCTGCAGCCCCTGCCCGGTTCGTCCGTGCCGGGGGAAACGGTTCGCGCCGGGGGAGGTGTGCAGACCTGAGGCGTCGGCCTGTGGATAAGTTCTGCCTGATGTGGCGGCACAAGGGCATCATTCAGGGATGAGCGAAGCGGCGCGCATCATCACTGAGCAGGTTCGGGTGCGGCTGCGTCATGAGGGTGTCGATCTCGCGGCCGACGGGGCGCTCGCTGACCACTACGTGCGTGACGAGGTGCAGCGGTACAGCGAGCTGGCACTCGGCGGGGCGCATCCGCTCATCGCTGACGAAGGCCAGACGACCAGGGAGGCCGTTGCAGCGCTGACCGGCTACGGGGTGCTTCAGCCCCTTCTGGACGACCCGAGCATCGAAGAGATTTGGATCAACGCGCCGACCCGGGTGTTCGTGGCGAGGAATGGGCGGGCCGAGCTCACCCCGTTGGTGCTGACCGACCAGATCGTGCGCGACCTTGTTGAACGCATGCTTCAGGCCTCGGGGAGACGGGTCGACCTGTCGTCGCCTTTCGTTGATGCGTCGTTGCCCGACGGTTCTCGGTTGCATGTCGTCATTCCGGATGTGACACGTGCGCACTGGTCTGTGAACATCCGCAAATTCACGAAACGGATCAGAACCCTGACCCAGCTAGTGGAGAGTGGCTCGCTCACGGCACAGGCGGCAGAGTTCTTGCGGATGTGCGTGCTGGCCGGTCAGAACATTCTGGTGTCGGGTGCGACACAGGCCGGAAAGACAACGCTGCTCAACACCCTGCTGTCCTGCATCAGGGCCAACGAGAGGGTCGTCACGGTCGAAGAGACATTTGAGCTTGACCTGGCCGCACGCGACGTGGTCGCCCTGCAGTGCCGACAGGCGAGTCTGGAGGGCACCGGCGAGATCACTCTGCGACGGTTGATCAAGGAATCACTGAGGATGCGTCCGGATCGGCTGGTCGTCGGTGAGGTGCGCGAGGCCGAGAGTTTCGACCTGCTGATCGCTTTGAATAGCGGCTTGCCGGGGATGTGCTCGATCCACGCGAATAGTGCGCGAGACGCCCTGGCGAAATTGTGCACACTCCCGCTCTTGGCCGGAAATAATATCGACTCGGCTTTCGTACTCCCGACTGTGGCGGGGTGCATCGACATCGTCGTGCATTGCGAACTCAATCGGCACGGTCACCGGCGGGTGACCGAGATCATTGCGCCGAGCGGTCAACTCTCCGGGTCGATGATCGAGGCGAGCCCGCTCTTCCTGATCCAAGACGGTGTACTCCAGCCGACGGGCGGGCATCCGACGAAGCTTGTGAAGTTTCAGGCCGCCGGTCTCGATCCGGCGATGGTGCTCGGAGGGCGGTGACATGAGCGTGCTGCTGGGACTACTGCTCGGGGCTGGCGTGTTGCTCGTCGCGTCACCATTCTTGTGGCCGACGGGCGCGGGGCTGCCGGCGGGTGGGACCCTGACCGGTGAGCCTGTGACGACGGACCGCGGGCCGAGCCTGGGCACGTGGGGTCGGGCGCGGCTCGCCCAGGCCGGGTTCGCCCGCGTGACACCGGGTGCCGTCATCGTCGTTTCGCTCCTCCTCGGTATCGCCTGCGCCGCGCTCGCCGAAGCCATCCTCGGTGTTCGGGCCCTGTCCATCGCCGTCGGCCTCGGCGCGGTGGCGCTTCCTTCTCTGGTCGTGTTGCGGCGAGCGCGAGCGCGTCGCCGGGCCAACCGCACAGTCTGGCCGGATGTCGTCGATCACTTGATCTCGGGGGTGCGCTCCGGGCTGGCCCTGCCCGACAGCGTGAGCAGTCTGGCGCACTCGGGACCGCCGGCGACCAGGGAGGCCTTCGCCGGATTCGAACGAGAGTATCGGGTGACCGGTAACTTCGCCCATTGCGTCGATCAACTGAAGGAAGCCCTGGCCGACCCGATCGCCGACCGAATTCTGGAGACACTTCGAATGGCGCGTGAGGTCGGCGGCAGCGACTTGACGCTTGTCTTGCGGAGTCTGGCCGGGTGGCTGCGTCAGGATGCGGCGACCCGGCTTGAGGTCGAGTCGCGGCAGTCGTGGATTCTGAACGCCGCGCGGCTCGGGGCGGCCGCGCCGTGGATCATCATGATTCTGCTGACCACGCGGCCCGAAGCCGCTTTCGCCTACAACACTCCCGCCGGCACAGCCGTGATCGTCGGTGGCCTGATCGTGTCGGTGGTGGCGTACCGCATTATGATTGCGGTCGGTCGGCTGCCCGAGGAACGGCGCTGGTTTCGATGAATGCTCCGGTGGCGTGGGGCGTGTTTCTCGGCATACTGCTCGGAGTTGGTCTGTGGTCGTTGGTGAGTCTCGTGCCGCGGTTCGGTCGACCGCGTCTGGCCCAACGGGTTGCGCCGTACATCCTTGACGTCTCAGCTGAAGCCCGTGCCTACCATGGGCGCACGACGCTGAACCCACTGCCGGTGTTCGGCTCGCTCTTCTCACCGATGATCAGGCGACTGACGACGGTTCTCGGTTACATTCTTGGCGGTGCGGACACCCTCGGTCGGCAGCTGCGGCAGGCTGGGTCGCGACAGGGTGTCGACGAGTTTCGAACCGTCCAGGTTCTCTGGGCGCTGACCGGCAGTGCGCTCGGCCTGGGGCTCGTGCTGGTCAGTCCAGCCGCACAGTCGCTGCCTCTCGTCGCGCGGGTATTGCTGGTCGTGACGACCGGGATGGCCGGTGCGTTGCTTCGAGGGTGGCTGCTCCAACGCGCCGCCCGGGCACGGCTGGCCCGCATGAGCAGTGAGCTTCCGACCATTCTGGAATTTCTGACCCTGTCGTTGTCGGCGGGTGAGGGCATCCTCGATGCGTTGCGGCGGGTGGCGGCGACGAGTTCGGGGGAGCTGTCCCGGGAGTTGGCCGGCGTTGTCGCTGACGTGCACACCGGCATGCCGCTTGCCGCGTCATTGACCGCACTTGCCCGTCGCATCCAGCTGCCGGCTCTCACCCGGTTCGTTGATCAGGTGACTGGTGCGTTGGACCGCGGTACCCCGCTCGCCGAGGTCTTGCGGGCTCAGGCTCAGGATGCGCGGGACGAGGCGAAGCGAGACCTGCTCGAAGCGGCGGGCCGCAAAGAGATCTCGATGATGATTCCGCTGGTCTTTCTGATCCTCCCGCTCTCAATCCTGTTCGCGATATTTCCCGGTCTGTTCGTCTTGCAGGCCGGATTCTGATTCCATCTACGTTTCTACAGAAAGGACCACATCATGTCCGTGTTGTCGCGTCGATTCCACAGCGGGGTAGCCGACGAACGAGGGGATGTCCCCGGCTGGGTTCTGATCACCCTCATGACCGCGGCATTGGTGATGCTGATCTGGGGGTTGGCCGGTCCGGCGCTCGCCGGAATCTTCCAACAAGCGATCGATCGCGTCTCTGGCATGTGAGTCATCATGACCGTGCGCACGCGGCGGCGACGGGGGATGCGGCGGGCCGACCCGCCCGCCGACTCCGGGTCGGCAGTCGTCGAGTTCGTTCTCGTCGGGTCTCTCTTGACCGTGTTGACCCTGTCGGTACTGCAACTGGCGTTGGCGCTGCATGTGCGCACGACGCTGCTGGATGCCGCCGCCGAGGGAGCACGGTACGCCGCGCTCGCCGACAGCGGGTTGGCAGAAGGAGCGGAGCGCACGAAAGACTTGATCACGACAGCGGTGGGGTCGACCTATGCGACCGGGGTGGCGGCGGCCTATGCACAGAGCGCCGGGCACCTCACCGTCGAGGTGCAGGTGACGGCGCCGCTCCCGCTTCTCGGCATGCTCGGTTTCGACCGAGGGTTGAGGGTGGTGGGGCATGCGGTTGTCGAGACACTGGAGTAGAGACGACGGGTCGGCGTCGCTCGAGTTCATCACCGTCGGAATGATCCTGCTGGTACCGCTCGTCTACCTGGTGCTCGCGCTGTCGGCAGTCCAAAGCGGGGCGCTCGCCGCCGAGGGTGCGGCGCGGCAGGCGGCACGGGTGTTCGTGCTCGCGCCCGACGAAGCCGCGGCTCGGGATCGTGCCGAGCGCGCCGTCGCGGTGGGGCTCGACGACTACGGAATCAAGGCGGACACCGCCCAGATCGGGATTGCGTGCAGTGCCGCGCCGCTGACCTGCCTGACTCGCCAGGAGTCCGTGACGGTCACCGTGCGCATCCGCGTCGCATTGCCCCTGGTGCCCGACGTGCTCGCTCTGCGGAACGTGGCGTCGATTCCGCTCGAAGCACGGGCGACCCAGACGGTCTCCCGGTTCTGGGGTGCGGGAGCGACCGAATGACCAGCAGAAGACAGGTGCCCCGCCCGCGTCGACCAGCCGCCCGGTTGAACTACTGGCTGGTCCACCGGCTGCGCAGCGGGCACGCGCCCGCGGATGCCGATGCCGGGTCCACCCTGCTGCTGACGATCTTCTACGGCTTTCTGGCGACGGTGCTGATTCTGACCTGTGTCGCGGCCACCTCGCTCTACCTCGAGCGCAAACGACTCTTCACCCTCGCAGATGGTGCGGCGCTCGCCGGAGCGGAAGCCTTCGATCTTGACGATGTCACGGTCGAGGCGGGGGAGCTGCGGGCGCGCCTCGAATCGTCCCGGGTCGAGCAAGCGGCGGAGGAATTCCTGACCGCGACTCCGCAGGCCGGATTCGACGACTTGACGATGGTCAGCGCGGCGAGTCCCGACGGCCGAAGCGCGACCGTGTCGCTGCGGTCCACCTGGCGACCGCCGGTGCTGGCTCTCCTCCTACCGGCCGGCATCCCGCTCGAGGTCACGGCGGTCGCCCGGTCGGTGTTCTGGTAACGCCGGGTTCTGGTAACGCCGGGTGCTGGCAACGCCGGCCAGACGCACGACCGCACGACACGCCCGCCAGCACTTTCGTGCCTGCTGGTAACAGGCGGGTACAGGCATCCGGGGTATGACAGGCGGGTACCCTCGGAGGGCGCCGAAACTGGCGTCGGCAAGGAGAATTGTGACGACCAGGCGAGACCGGGCGATCGGTGCGGGAGCACAGGTTGCCACCGAAGTCAGCATCAACTTCGGCTCGGCGCTGGCGGGGCTCGTTATTCCGGTGGTGGGTGCGCCCGTCGTCGTCGCGGCCCGACAGATCGTGATGGTCTGCGCGGTGCTGCCGTTCTACCGGCCCCGGCGCGAGACCTTTGTTTGGCACCGGCTCTGGCCGGCCCTGGCACTCGGACTCGTGCTCGCGGTGATGAACGTGGCCTTCTATGAGGCGGTCGACCTGCTGGGTCTCGGGATCGCCGCCACCATCGAGTTCCTGGGACCGTTCGCGTTGGCCTTGGCCAGCTCCCGGCGCCTGCTCGACGTGATCTGCGCGGCCTGTGCGGGTGGCGGTGTGCTGCTGCTCACCTGGACCGACGGTGAGCTGAGCCCGCTCGGCATCGGCTTCGCGCTGCTCGCCGCCGCAGCCTGGGCTGCCTACATCCTGCTCACCCGCCGGGTCGCCATCGACCTACCGGGCCTCGAAGGAATCTCAATCGCGGGCCTGGTGAGTCTCGCCCTGGTGCTTCCGTACGCGCTGGTCACCATCGATTGGTCGGCACTGAACTGGGGAGTGATCGGGCTGCTCTTCGCCGTCGGCGTGCTCTCGAGCGCCTTTCCGTACACCGTCGACACCTTCATCCTCCGACGCATCACCCCACGGCTCTACGCGATCATCACGAGCTGTGGCCCGGCGATCGCTGCCGGGTTCGGCGTGCTGGTGCTGGGGGAGTCGTTCGAACCGCACCAGGTCGTCGCGATTGTCATCGTCTGCGCGGCGGCGGCCGCTGCCATCGCCACGCAGCGAGACGTGCCGAAGTCCGACCTCGAACGCACCGCGAACGCGCTGACGTAGCTCGACACGCGAGCCAGAGAGCGACGCGACAGGGAACTATTCGACCCGGATGCCGAGATGCGCTGCAAGAACCGGCGCGAGGAGGGCGAGCTGAGCGTCATCGATGGTGGCACCCCGCAAACCTTCAAGACCGTGGATGGCGCTGAAGTCGGTCGAACGCAGGTCGACATCCTTGAGCTTGGCGCCCGTCACATCGAGAGTGCCGACGCGGCAGTTGCGCAATTCAAGACGCTGAATGGTGGCGCTGCCGAGATCGAGTTCTTCGATGATGCAGTCCGAAAGCAGAACATCGGTGAGGTTCGCATTGCGCAGATTGACGAAATCGAGCTTGGAGCCGTCGATCTGCACCGATCGCATCGTGGCTTCGTAGGCCTCGACCGAGCCGAGCCGTGAGCGCTCGATGCGCACGTCGCGCCAGGTCGACCGGGGCACGCTGAAAATGGGAGCCTGCAGGTCTGAAGCCACGCACTCAGTGAAGCGGGCTCCACGCAACTTGGTTTCATTGAGCGAGAGGATGCGAAACTCGCACTCGCTGAAGCTTGTTCCGGTCAAGTCGCGCCCTGCGAGTTCTGCCCCGGAGAAACGCTCGCCCTCACGGCTGTCGCCGCTGAGGAGGTCGCTGACGTCGGCATCCACCAGGTTGTCCAACACGATCGGGTCGAGGACGGGCGGCTTCGTTGCCTGACGCTTCATTTTGCTGCCGTTTCAACGGGTTCGAGCACGAAGAGAGGAATCTCACGGTCGGTTTTGGTCTGGTAGTTCGCGTAGTCGGGGTACGCGGCGACGGCGCGCTCCCACCAGAGCGCCTTCTCGTCACCGGAGACCTCGCGAGCGACCGCGTCGAATTTGTGCGGGCCATCCTGCACCTCGACGGACGGGTGCGCGAGAACGTTCGCGTACCAGGTGGGGTTCTTCGCGGCGCCGCCCAGCGAGGCGACCGCGGCGTAGACGCCATCGTGCTCGACCCGCATCAGCGGAACCTTGCGCACGGCTCCGGATGTCTTGCCGAGGGTCGACAGCACAATGACCGGCATTCCCCGCAGCGTCGTGCCCTTCGTGCCACCCGAACTTTCGTAGAGGTCGACCTGGTCTCTGACCCACTTCGACGGACTGGGCTTGTATTCTCCGGTGAGGGGCATCCCTCTATTGAATCGCACTTTTCTTCAGGAATGTGGCCGGGGTGCCGCCGGGCGTCTCGGCGCATAGCGGGGGAGATAACGACCGAGCAATGCCGCGCCGATGAGGCCGACGATTCCCATCACCCCGCTGGCCACGCCGAGCGATGCCGCCGCAATCATCGCGGCGACGGCGAGAGGCGCAGTCGCGCTCCCCAGATCGCCGGTGAAACGCCAGGCGCCGAGAAACGGGGCCGGATTGTCGGGCGGCGCGAGATCGGCGCCGACGGTCATCAGGAGTCCGCTGCCGATGCCGTTGGCCAGCGCGAGAAACATCGCCACCCCGATGAACCAGCCGACATTGTTCGGCAGGTTGTGCGTGAAGGCGAGAACGAGAAAGCCGAGCCCCATCCCGATCATCGAGGGGAGTGCCGTCCACATTCGGCCGAAGCGATCCATGATCTGGCCGCTGGCGTAGAAGAGGGCGAAGTCGAGCCCACCGGCAATCCCGATGATCAGGGCGATGGCGGGGGCGTCGATGCCGATACTGACCGCCCAGAGCGGCAGAATCACCGTGCGGCTTGCGCGCAGTGCACCGACCAGGCCGGCGCCGGTGCCGAGCCTCAACAACACCGCGCGGTGCATCCAAATCGAGCGAAAGAGCCCGTGCGACTCTTCGGCCACGAACTCGGCGCCGGCATGCTTCACCGTGCCGTCGGGTGCGGCGGCGAGCTCGGGGGCGCCGAACAGACGGTCGGGGTCGGGCAGCAGCAGCAAGACGGCCGCCGCACCGAGGCAGCAGGCGATGAACACCCAAAAGACGGCCTGGGTGCCGCCGGTCAGGCTGATCAAGCCGGCGGCGATAAACGGCCCGACGAACCAGCCGGCCCGAAAGATGCCGCCCAGCGTTGACAATGCTCGCGCCCGGTAGGCCAGCGGCACGTAGCTGGTCATGAACGCGTGACGGGCCAGTGCGAACACGGCCGTCGCGATGCCGACCACAAAGATTCCGATGCCGAGCACGAGCGGGTTGGGCGCGACGATGCAGACGAGCACGGCGAGGATGGTGAGAAACGAGGCGCCGATCATCGAGTTGCGTTCCCCGATGCGCGAGACAAGCCAACCGCTCGGGATGTCGCCGATCAGCTCGCCGAGCATGACCATCGCCGCGATGAACCCGGCAATCGCCAGGCTGGCGCCCAGGTCGTGAGCGACCAGCGGGATCAACGGAATGATCGAGCCTTCGCCGATCGAGAAGAGCAACGTCGGCAGAAAAGCTGCCACAGCAACCCCGCGCAGGCTGAAGGAGCGATCGGCAGTTGTCATAGCGGTGTCGATGCTACGCCAGGGCCGTGTTACCGCGTCTGCCCGGTAGGCTGGACCACGACATGATTGAGCTGGATTTCTCGGAGCAGATCGCCGCGTTGCGGGCCACGTTTGGCGACATCCGGTCGGTGATCGACATTGATCGACTCCGCGCCGACATCGCTGACCTCAGCGAGCAGGCCGGAGTGCCTGACCTCTGGGACGACACGGAGCGCGCCCAGAAGGTGACGAGTGCGCTCAGCCATCGTCAATCCGAGCTGGCTCGCATCGAAAGCATCGAGCGTCGCCTCGACGACCTCGAGATTCTGGTCGAGATGGCCAACGAGGGCCAGGGTGACCAGGATTCCGCCGACGAGGCGACGGCTGAGCTGAAGAGCATCCAGAAGATCCTCGGTGAACTCGAAGTGCAGACGCTGCTGAACGGCGAGTTCGACCCGCGCCCGGCCGTCATCACGATTCGTGCCGGCGCCGGTGGCGTCGACGCCGCCGACTTCGCCGAAATGCTCATGCGCATGTACCTGCGCTGGGCCGAACAGCACAAGTACCCGACGAGCGTGCTCGATGTGAGCTACGCCGAAGAGGCCGGCATCAAGTCGACGACCTTCGAGGTGGATGCCCCCTACGCGTTCGGCACGCTGAGCGTCGAAGCCGGCACCCACCGCCTGGTGCGGATGAGCCCCTTCAACTCCGCCGGCAAGCGCCAGACCTCCTTCGCCGCGGTCGAGGTGGTGCCTCTGATCGAGCAGACCGAGTCGGTCGAGATTCCCGACAACGACATCCGGGTCGACGTCTTCCGGTCGAGCGGCCCCGGCGGCCAGTCCGTGAACACCACCGACTCCGCCGTGCGCATCACCCACCTTCCGACCGGCATCGTCGTCAGCTGTCAGAACGAGAAGAGCCAGATTCAGAACCGTGCGGCCGCGATGCGCGTGCTGCAGTCACGGTTGCTGCTGGTGCAGCGTGAGCAGGAAGCCGCGACCAAGAAAGAGTTCGCCGGCAACATCACGGCCAGCTGGGGCGACCAGATGCGCAGCTACGTTCTCGCGCCCTATCAAATGGTCAAAGACCTGCGCACCGACTACGAGGTCAACAACCCCAGCAATGTGTTCGACGGTGACCTCGACGGATTCATCGCCGCCGGCATCCGTTGGCGCAAGCAGAGCCCGAAAGACTAATCCGGCACGGTTCTGCCGACTTCGACGGGTGAGCTTGTGACGACACGGTATGTCGCAGTGGTAAAAACCGCCAGGATGCTTAGGCTCGATAAGCCATGATCCGTTTTGATCACATCACTAAGCAATATCCCGGGACGAACCGACCGGCACTGAACTCCATCGACGTTGAAATTCTGCGCGGCGAGTTTGTGTTCCTGGTCGGCGCCTCCGGGTCCGGAAAATCGAGCTGTCTTCGACTGATGTTGAAGGAGGAGAAGCCGACAAGCGGCAGCATTCATGTGCTGGGCCAGGACTTGCGGTCGATCTCCAACCGCAAGGTGCCGTATTTTCGGCGCAACCTCGGCGTCGTCTTTCAGGACTTCCGCCTGCTGCCGAACAAGACCGTCTACGACAATGTCGCGTTCAGCCTGCAGGTGATCGGAAAGTCGCGCGGCTTCATTCAAGAAGCGGTGCCCGACACCCTGCAGATGGTCGGCCTGTCTGAGAAGTCGCGTCGATTCCCGCACGAGCTCTCCGGCGGTGAGCAGCAGCGCGTTGCGATCGCGCGTGCCATCGTCAACAAGCCGCAGATTCTGCTGGCCGATGAGCCGACCGGAAACCTCGACCCCACCACGAGCGCCGGCATCATGGCTCTTCTGGCGAGCATCAACGAGGCGGGGACCACCGTCGTGATGGCCACCCACGAGGCGGGCATCGTCGACAAGATGAAACGCCGTGTGATCGAGCTCTCCGGCGGTCAGATCGTGCGCGATGAGCGCCAGGGCGGCTACACCACGACCGCGATCCAGACGATTGTTACCGCCCCGAGCACGCCGGCACCCGCTCCGGTAACGCCGACGGCGGATGACTCAGGTTTCGTTCGACCCGTCGTCGCGGCTCCGGTCGCTGCCGCAGTTGCATCGCCCGTCGCGGCGCCACGGGCCGCTCCGGTCGATGCGGCACCAGTGGCACCAGCAGCGGCACCCGTTGCTGCGCCGTCAAATCCTGTCGACTCCGAGGCGCGGAGCGCGGCTCAACCGCCGCTCACGCACCCCTCTGCGATGCCGATTGTTCAGTCGATGCCACCGGCCGCCCCGGTTGCGGCACCGATGGACCGGCCCGCTGCCGAGCAGATCTTCCACCCGCCGGCCCGACCGGTCGCCCAGCCGATCACCGGGCCGTTGGTGACGCCGCCGCCCGCGCCGCAACCACGTGTCACAGCGTCGACCGAGCCGGTGTCCGCCCCGCTCGCCGAGCCGACAACTGAAGCATCGGCGCCGATCGTCGGCGACCAGCTTCCGGCAGACACCGGGCGCATCATGACGCGACCCGGCCTGCCGGTGACCCAGCACGAGATTCCTGAACAGCTCACTCTCGCCGAAAAACTGGGCCTGCGGGCTCCGGGCGAAAAGCCTGACCAATCAGGGGAACAGATTGTAGGACCCACCCGATGAGACTCGGACTTGTTCTTTCCGAGGCGTCAAGCGGCCTGCGCCGCAACGTCTCGATGGTCATCTCGGTGGTGCTCGTCACCTTCATCTCACTGACCTTTGTCGGTGCGGCGATTCTCATTCAGATGCAGATCGGCCAGATGAAGACCTACTGGTACGACAAGGCCCAGGTCGGCATCTACATGTGCACCTCGTATTCGACAGGGGAGACCTGTGTCGGCGGCGAGGCAAACGATGAGCAGCTCGCGGCGGTCGAAGCACAACTGCAGGGCCCGACCCTGTCGCCCTTCATCGAAAAGTACTTCTTCGAGAATCACGAGGAGGCGTTCAAGAACTTCCAGAAGCAGTTCGCCGGCAACCCTGTCGCCGACTATGCGACTCCCGACCAGTTGAACCAAACCTTCTGGGTCAACCTCAAGGACCCCTCGCAATCAGATGTGCTCAGCGAGAGCCTGTCGGGGATGCCGGGGGTGGAGAACGTGCAGGATCAGCGTAAGTATCTCGACCAGATCTTCTCGGTGCTCAACGTGGCCAGCTACACGGCGATCGGCATCGCAGCCCTCATGCTCGTTGCCGCCGTGCTTCTGATCGCGACGACGATCAGACTGTCGGCGTTCTCGCGTCGCAAGGAGCTCGGCATCATGCGACTCGTCGGGGCGTCGAACCGGTTCATTCAGACCCCCTTCATTCTGGAAGGTGTGTTCGCCGCACTCCTCGGATCGATCCTGGCCGGAGGGGCCATCGTCGCTCTGGTGCACTGGTTTGTGCAGGGCTATCTCAGTCAGCGCCTGCTCGGGTTTGCGCTTGTCGGTCTCGACGATGCGCTGTTGGTGGTGCCGATGCTGGTGGTGCTCGGCGCGGTACTCGCCGCCCTGTCGGCCAACTTCGCGATCTCGCGCTATCTGAAGGTCTAACGACCTCACGCTCCAATGCAGAACGGCCAGGCGACATCCGCCTGGCCGTTCTGTCTGTCTGTGCTGTTGCTGTGCTGTCGCTCCCGACTATGCGGTCTGGTGCTCGAGAGCGCGTGCCTTGAGCGTCGCGAACTCTTCTGCGGTGATGGTGCCCGAATCGAGCAGGGCCTTCGCCTTGGCAATCTCGTCGGCGGCGCTGGACCCGGCAACGGTCTTGATGTACGTCTCGGTCTCCTGCTGCGCCTGCTGAGCAACGCGCACCTGACGTTCGGCCATGCCCCTGCCGCGCGCGATGAGGTAGACGAGAACCGTGATGAACGGCAGGAAGATCATGAAGATGATCCAGAGTGCCTTCCACCAGCCGTTGAGCTTGTGGTCACGGAACAGGTCGCCGATCACCGCGAAGAGGGCGAACAGGTAGGCGATGAAGGCGAAGCTCCAGAAGAAGAGCCAAATGACATTCCACACATCACTCCAAAAACTCATGACTGCCTGCCTCCCTCACAACAGAGCACCATGCTCCGTGGCTAAGAACCTAGTGGGTCGGCTCCGCATTCGTACAGAGTGACGCGCTTTGAGGGCCCGATCGACCGATAGACTGATGGGCTCTGTGGCGCTCGGTCGCGGAGCATCGGTGCGATCCAGAGCATCACCCAGACATTCAAGGAGCAACTCGTGCCCAGGGAAAAAGGCGAAAAGGTCGTAGCGACCAATCGCAAGGCCCGCCACGACTATCACATCGAAGACACCTACGAGGCCGGAATGGTCTTGAGTGGAACCGAGGTGAAGTCGTTGCGTGCCGGACGGGCCTCCCTTGTCGACGGGTACGCCTTCATCGAAGGCGGCGAGGCCTGGCTCGACGCTGTGCACATTCCGGAGTACTCGGCCGGAACCTGGACCAACCACCCGCCGCGGCGCAAGCGCAAGCTGCTTCTTCACAAGCAGGAGATCGTCAAGATCAGCCACAAGACCAAAGAGGGCGGCTACACCCTCATTCCGTTGAAGATTTACTTCTCCGACGGTCGCGCCAAGGTCGAGATCGCCGTGGCGAAGGGTAAGAAGGAATACGACAAGCGCCAGACGCTTCGTGAGCGTCAAGACAAGCGTGAGTCTGATCGGGCGATTTCGGCTCGAAAGCACCTCGGCGACTAGCCGAAGATTCACCGACAGAGCGGGTGGGCATGGACAGCACGGTTCGCATTCCAGTTGACGGAACATTCAATCTGCGGGAGCCTGCCGGCTACCGAGCGGCCCACGGCGTCACACGCACTGGTGTGCTCTACCGATCAGATGGGCTGAAGAGCCTGACTGATCGAGGGCGCGAACAACTGGTCGAACTCGGGGTTCGCACTGTCATCGACCTGCGTGACGATTTCGAACGCGAGATGCAGCCTGACGCACTCGACGGTCTCGATATCGAAACCGCGCACATCCCGGTGTATGAGGGAAGTGCAGCGGCGAACAGCGGTCCGGGAATCACGCTGCCGTCGATGTACGAAAGCATCGTCGTCGAGCACGGTGAAGTCGTGGTGAGCGCGCTGCGCCTGATCGCTTCGCCCGAGTCCGGGCCGGTACTCGTGCATTGCACGGCAGGCAAGGACCGCACGGGAATTGTGGTCGCGTTGGCCTTGCGCGCGGTCGGGGTGGCCCCGGATGTCGTGATTGCCGACTACGCGCGCTCCGAGTCGAACCTGGCGGGGGAGTGGCTGGAGGCGATGATTGCCCTCACCTCGCGTTTCGGTATCGCTGATACCCCACGACTGCGCGGCATCATGGGATCGACGCCGGCGTCGGTGATGGAAGGTCTACTTGCACACATCGATGAGAAGTACGGATCGGTCACCGATTACCTGCTGGCGCAGGGCTTCAGCACTGACGAGCTGCAGCAGCTCGACGCGAAGCTGGTACGGCCGGCATAGAACCTCACTGTCGAGTGTTGTACAGTGAGGAGTTGCAGAGCGCGAGGGTTGACCTCGTCTGCTGCATTTGGAAATTCAACAGTGTGTGACAGTAACCCACTTCAACGCCATTCGGCGCGAAGTGTGCATGGGGATGATCGGTTTCGACACTGCCTGCGCAATTATGAGAAGCGGGTCGAGGATGCAGGGTTATCTCGTAAACGATCTCTGCAAAACAATAAGTGCCAATTCAAAGCGCACTGACTTCGCCCTCGCTGCCTAAGCGAGCGCACTAAAGAAGTCCGTCAGACCGGGAATGCTCTCTACCCGGACCCTGGCGCAATTTAGAGAGATTGCTTCTACATTGAGCCGCGGGGTGTAGAGGGACTCAAACGAAGGCTGGGCTTGTCGGATTAGGTGCCAGTGGCAAATTCCGGAGCCGAGTAGAACGATTTCACTGGATACACCCGTAGAAGGCATATGACCACAGCAGTGGACCGGGGTTCAATTCCCCGCATCTCCACCATCGGTTACTGTCACACACTCTTGAGCACCTGCTCTGAACAAGAACAAGGCCGCCCTTCCGGGCGGCCTTGTTCTGTCTGGGGCTCAACAAAACGAAGGAAAATCGGATGTCAACGATGTCACCGGAAAGTGTTCCCGCCGCTGTTCCTGCGAGTGTTTCCGCCGTTCTCGTTTCTGGTGCCGCCGGCATCCCGCTTGGGGAACGCCAGCCGAAACCGACTTCGACGACACCGGGTCAGACCGAGGCCGCTGTGACGTCGTGGAGCGCCGACGGCTTGGAGACGGGGATCTGGGAAGCCGGGCCCGGCGAGTTCGCGGCTACCCGAGTCGGCTATCACGAGGTCTGCCAGATTCTGAGTGGGCGGGCCACGATCACCGAGGAGAACGGCACGGTGCTTGAGCTCGCCGCCGGCGACCTCTTTGTAACGCCCGCTGGTTGGCGCGGCACCTGGCTGGTGCACGAAACGCTGCGCAAGGTCTACGTCATCCAGTCGCTGCCGCCGACGCAGTAGCTCGGTGACCGACACCTCGACTGTATGTAGGCGACGTTGCGTGGTGAGATCGGTTCGCGGGAGCTCGAGCCCTTGCTCCCAAGCTCGCGCGCTTCTCGATCAACGAGACGGGGTCGACCAGCGCAGGAACAGCGCGTTCAATACGGGACGAGCTCGATTAGAACGGCGCGAGCTCGCTGTTGGGATGCACATCTGGGGGCGGCGTGCTGGGCCCGATCCGGTGTTCGGGTTCGGTCGTGTACCGGTGCCCGGTCGGGGAGGTCCAGGTGATCGTGCCGGTGTCGTCTTGCACGTAGGACCAGCCGATTTCGTGTTTGTCGCGGTGGTTCTTCGGGCAGAGTGAGGCCAGGTTGGTCAGGTTCGTTTCGCCACGGTGACCGTTCTCCCAAAACGGGATGCTGTGGTCAATGTCGCAATCTGCCGCGGCCCGGCTGCAGCCCGGCGACCGACAGGTCGCATCCCGGAGCCGCAGTGCCGCCCGCAGGTCGGCCGGTGGGGCATAGCGGTCCCGGCCAACGGAGAGGAACGCCCCGGTTTCGGGGTTGGTGAGCACCCGCAGCCAGCCGGGTGCGCTGCCGGCGAGTTCCCGGGCGGTGTCGAGGTCGATCGGCCCGTACCCTTCAAGCACCGGCGGCTCGTCGCTGCGGCCGAGCAGAGTTAACGCCGGGACCAGGATCACGACGTCCGCCTTGATCCCGCGGCGGCGCTTCCGGCGGGTCCGGCCGGTGCCCGTCGCCGCCGCGTCGTCGCCGTCGGTTTCGTCCGCGTCATCGCCATCGTCGGCCTCGTCGCGGTCGAGGATCAGGTCGGCGAGCACATCCGCTTTCAACTGGGTCAGGGTGCGCGGTTCGTCGGCCCGCTGCAACCCACGGGCCGTGTTCGTCAGCCGGGTGCAGATCGCCTGCGCCTGCCCGGCGGGCAGGAACGCGCTGAGGTACGCCATGCCGTCGGCGGCGGGTTCGAAGAACACCGCCCGGTCCGCGACACTTTTCTGATGCCGGGCCGTGATCGATTCCGGGTCCAACCGCTCCCGGGCTTTGCGGGTCTTCTGCGCGAACCGGGACACGATCAGGTTCCCGGCGCCGGGCAGCACCGCCTTCTCGAGCGCGGCCCGGTCCTCCGGGGTGAGCGTGAACGTCTGGTCGGCGAGCACGGTGGCGTGCCGGTAGCTGATCTG